>CAZPDN010000049.1:0-4885 GCA_964585435.1 uncultured Gammaproteobacteria bacterium | reverse complement strand
GTACAAAGGATGGTTAAGTCTGACACATCCGGCATTGCCTTTTCCATTGATCCCATAACAAACGATACATCCACAATCACAGTTGAAGCTATTCATGGACTGGGCGACTATATTGTTCAAGGCAACGTTACCCCTGATCACTATGAGGTGTCCAAATCCACGTTCCAGATCAAGAGCAAGGAAATTAAACAGCAACTTATAAAAGAAGTCCGTAATGAACAAGGCGTTGGAGAAGAGAAGGTTCCAGCAACTATTGGCAAGAGACAAAAGTTACCTGATGACAAGATTGTTGAGCTGGCAAAGATTGTGAAATCCATCGAGGATCACTACTTTTTCCCTCAAGATATCGAATGGGCTCTTGAAGGCTCTAACCTGTTCATCACACAGGCTCGTCCCATTACAACAATCAAAACATCGAATGCATCCAACCAGTCTCATGTGGATGCATCGCATACAGTCTTGGCAAAAGGCTCGCCAGCATCTCCCGGGGTGGGAAGCGGTAAGCCTGTTGTGATTCAGTCTCCATCAGAAATAGATAAAATTCATGAAGGTGATGTGCTTATTGCTCCTATGACGGATCCCGATTATGTACCTGCAATGAAGCGGGCCGCAGCAATAGTTACTGAAATGGGAGGTCGTACATCTCATGCTGCTATCGTCTCTCGCGAGCTTGGAATCCCTGCGGTTGTAGGAGCTGAGGGTGCCATTAAAGCCCTGCAGGACGAGAAGATTATCACTGTAGACGGCACCACAGGCAATATATACACGGGCAAACTTGAAATAGCTTCGTCACAAAAGAAGGAGCCTACCCATCCCAAGAAACACATCAAAACAGTCACGAAAATCTATATGAACCTTGCTCAAGTGGATCAGGCAGAAGAAGCAGCAAAGCTCAATGTTGATGGTGTAGGCCTCATGCGTGCTGAATTTATGATGGCAGCAATTGGCACACACCCCAAGCGCATCATCGAGGAAGGCAGGCAACAAGAATTCATTGACCGCATTGCCTCAGATATGATTAAGGTTTTAAAGCCTTTTGCCCCACGACCTGTTGTGTATAGAGCATCGGATTTTAAATCAAACGAATATAGGCATCTCAAAGGAGGGGAGAAATATGAACCCGTGGAGGAAAATCCGATGATAGGGTTCCGCGGAGCTTCACGATACATACAATGGAAAGAAGTGTTTGACATGGAATTGCAGGCTATCAAGAAGGTCCGAGAAGCTGGCTACAAGAATATCTACCTCATGATTCCTTTTGTCCGAACGCCTGTAGAGCTTATGCAGATAAAAAGCATCTTACGAGAACATGGTCTTGAACAATCACCCACATTCAAGTTGTGGATCATGGTAGAGGTTCCATCAGCTGTCATCCTTTTGGAGGAGCTTATCTCATTGGGTATAGATGGTGTTTCAATAGGCACAAACGACCTGACGATGCTCCTTCTCGGTGTGGATAGAGATAGCCATCAGGTTTCACATATTTATTCGGAACAGAATGATGCTGTGCAATGGGCATTGAAAAAAGTTGTCCAGACAGCGCGCAAGCACAACATCACGGTATCTGTGTGTGGACAGGCGCCTTCTGATTATCCAGATATCGCAGAATCACTCGTCCGCTGGGGAGCTACAAGCCTTTCGCTCAATGCAGATGCTGTCGACCGAACTCGCGAGATGATCGCGGAGCTTGAAGCTAAACTATGGCACTCATTAAAAAAATAACAGCACGGGAAATACTTGATTCACGCGGTGTGCCTACGATTGAAGGCATGCTTGAGACTCAGGATGGTATTATTGTCACTGCTCAGGTGCCTTCAGGTGAGTCTTTGGGCGCTCATGAGGGCAAGGAGCTACGTGATGGTGATATGGAGCGATACGAAGGAAAAGGCGTTCGCACTGCCGTGTCATACATCAATAACGCCCTTTCACCAAAGCTCGTAGGTGTAGATACGCAACTCCAGAGTGAAATCGATGCGTGGCTTATTCATGCAGATGGATCACCCCTCTACAAAAAGCTCGGTGTTAATACGCTTATGGTCATCTCACAACTTGTTCTCAAAGCTTCAGCACGTGAAAAGGGCGTCGAGCTCTATGAGTACATCAATGCAATGTACAACGGCATGTTCAACAAGAGCCTTGCAATAACAGATATGCCATCACCTATCTACAACATGATCAATGGAGGAAAACATGGCACAAAAAACCTCGATTTCCAGGAGTTTCATATCGTACCCTCAACATCCATGAAATACTCTCACACGCTTGAAACTGCCGTCAAAGTGTATGATGGGCTCAAAAGTCTGTTTGAGGAACGGAATGCAAACGTCTCTGTTTCAGATGAGGGTGGATTTACCCCTAATCTTTTTACAAACATGGAGGCATTTGAAATCATTAAAGAAGTTTTGATGATGAAAAAGATTAAACTTGGTGTTGATATGTACATGGGGACTGACTGTGTTGCGGAGTATTACTATAAGGATGGAAGATACGCCATCAAAGATCAGGCTGCTGCTTTAACCACAGAAGATTACCTTAGCTTTATCATAGAAACGGTAAACAATTACAACATGCTCATTCTCGAAGATCCTCTCAATGAAGAAGATTTTGCCTCATGGCAGAAGCTTACCGCTGAAATTGGAAAGCAAGCATATGTTGTAGGAGATGATTTTATCGCGGGGGATATGGAACGTTTGAAAAAGGCTGCGGAGCAACATGCATGCAATGCTGTACTCGTTAAATTTAATCAAGTAGCCACCATGTCCGAGATGCTTCGCTTTGTTGCGTCTGTATATGATGCTGGCATGAAGGTTGTCATGTCGCATAGAATGGGTGAGACAACAGATTCAATCATCGCGGATATCGCAGTTGCAATTCAGGCAGACTTTGTAAAGTTTGGCTCTCCAGCACGAGGCGAACGCATTGTAAAATACAACAGACTCCTCGAAATAGAGCAACATATTCTTTCCAAGCAACCTGCTACACCAACTGCACAGTAATTGTGAGTATAATGAACATATGAAAGGAGTCATATTGGCAGTATTTGATGGTCTTGGCATCGCTCCACCTGGTCCAGGTAATGCATATTCACTTGCACAACCTGTTAACTTCGAGAAGGCAAAAAACATGTTTCCCCACACCCAGCTCCGAGCATCTGGGGAATCTGTTGGATTACCCGCGAACGAAGTTGGGAGTACAGAGGTAGGACACATCAACCTTGGGGCAGGGAACATCGTATATCAAAGCTTGCCTCGCATAAACCTCTCCATTGCAGATGGCACTTACTTCAAGAATCCAGCTTTTTTGAAAGCCATTGAGCATGTCCAACGCAACAATAGTACACTCCATCTGATTGGACTCTTGGGGAATGGCACTGTTCACGCAAGCTCATCCCATTTGTATGCGCTCTTATATCTATGTAAAGAAAAGGGCATCTCAAACGTAACACTTCACATGATTACGGATGGTCGTGACTCCCCACCAAAAGCGGCTCATGTATACATCGATGATATTGAGAGCAGACTTCAACAGCTTCAGATTGGACGAATAGGATCAATCATGGGTCGATATTATGCCATGGATAGAGATAGACGCTGGGAACGTATAGAAAAAGCATATACACTACTTACAAAGGGAACGGGACCCCGTGTCCAAAACGCAAAGGAAGCAGTTGATGCCATCTATGCGCAAGGAAAAACAGATGAATTTGTAGAGCCATCCATTGTTTCTCCCATTGGCACAGAGCCATCTCTTGTCAAACCGCATGATGCAGTTATCTTTTACAACTTCCGTATTGACCGGCCTCGAGAATTGACAAAAGCATTCGTACTCGATAACTTTGAACAAAATGCAAATACATCTGGTTTCGATCCATATGCTGTCAAATATGGGAAGAAGCACATAGAAGATCCAATTGATCCATCACTCACTCCACCTTTCCAACGTGGACCAAAAATCGAGGATTTGTGTTTTGTCACCATGACTGAATATGAAAAGGATCTCGCTGTTGAGGTGGCATTTCCTCCAAACATGATAAAGATGCCTCTCGGGCGCATCCTCTCTGAGAATGGTGTCACACAACTACGAATGGCTGAAAGTGAAAAGGAAAAGTTTGTGACAAGTTACTTTAACGGATTGCGTACCGAAGCATTTCCCATGGAGGATCGCATTATTGTACCCTCACCAAAAGTCCCCACCTATGATCTCAAGCCTGAAATGTCTGCATATGAACTCACAGATACTCTTGTCCAAAAGATTCAGGAAGGAAACTATCGATTCATACTTATCAATTATGCCAACGCAGACATGGTCGGTCATACCGGCAACCTCGAGGCTGCAGTGAAGGCAGTGAAAGTGATAGATGAATGCTATGGACGGATTATGGATACTGCATTGGCAAATGACTACATGTTTATTGCAACAGCAGATCACGGTAACGTCGAGGAGATGATAAACCCTCAGACAGGCGGTGCTTCCACAGAACACACTTCCAATCCTGTACCATGCATATTTGTTGAAAAAAGCCTACAGAATAATAATCGCATGCTTCAAGCTGGCATACTTGCAGATGTGGGACCCACCATCCTCAAGCTACTCAACATCCCTCAACCACGAGACATGACGGGTAGGGATCTACTACAAGAACTAGCTATATCTCGGTAGGAGGCTTCGTTAATTTGCGCCAATCTTGCTTACGATCTTACCTGCATACGCCGAAGCATCCGCGAGCGATTGTTGAAGACCCTTCTTTTGGGTGTACGAGACGAGAAAGGCAGATGTAAAAGCATCGCCTGCTCCTGTAGCATCAACAACATGCACTTTTGAGGCAGGTTGACTGCATACTTCCTGAACAGTGTACGCATGACTCCCTGCAGATCCATCTGTTACC
>CAZPDN010000048.1:0-5035 GCA_964585435.1 uncultured Gammaproteobacteria bacterium | reverse complement strand
TTTGATTAGTACCTGTTTCGATAGTCGTGGAAGATATAGGGCGTCTCAACTTGTCGTACGTTGTCTCGGCACTTACTACTCGCGAGACACCTGCAATATACTGAGGCTGCACAGATGAGAGGATGGTTTGATAATTTGATGAGTTCACATCAAGGGTAATCGGATCAGATGTTTGAATCTCAAATGACCTTGAAACCTTTCCATCTGCGTGATATTCATTATCACTCACCTTGCGCATATCTTTTCCATCAACAATTGAAGAAAGGATCTGTGATTGATACACTTGACCACTTCCGTCATAGAATGAGTCAGATATTTGGTAATGCTTCTTACCATCAGTAGTTTGCGATACAAGTGCGGCAGATCGAGCAACCATTCCCTCTTCGGCGCGTTCGAAAAAATGATTCACTTTGATAGGTTCGGCGAGTGTCTGACCCGGTTTTTCGGGATCGGGCCCGAACTGAGCAATCAATCTGCCGAGCTGATCAAAGTCCATGGTAGATACTGCAAAAACTGGTGGAGAAACCTGAATTTGCTGAGACACCCTCTGGGGAACCTGGTGTAGATAATCATACTTTTCTATTCTGGATACGTGCCCAAGTGCATTTTTTTCTTCTACCAGCAACGTGTCATAATCGTCATCAAACTTCTTTTCAGATAAAAGCATTACTTCCTCTTTTATATTCTTAATCTCCTTTAAGTTTGGCCTCGGCCCGTATATTCTGAAAATCGACCCCTTTCTTTTATCATCATCTTCTGTATTACCTGAAATATCCCAATACTCAAATCCACTCACGGTCCTCTTTGAATCATCCATCCAGGTTTCTTTTTGTGTGAGAAATCCGTATCGTGGCTGCATTTCCTCATAGGTAAGATCTAAGTTAGTATTATCAAAATGATCATAGTAACTTTTGGATCGTCCCCATTGACACGAGATATCTTCAGCGCCACAAGAGTCAGACATGGATGTATAAGAAAGATAAGGAAGATTCTTAATCCAGGCTGAACCAGAAGTCAAATAGTAAGAATATGAATATCGATTATCTGCTGGGTCAAGATCTTTTTGAGCAGTATCTACTTCGCCATATGCCACCGCTTTAAGGACATTTCCAAAATCGTCATGACTGAGAGTCTTTTGAAGTGTTCGTATCTCATTTTTCGGGACAAATGATACTTTTGAGGCAAAGACCTCAGGAATAAGATTTTTTTGAGATTCTCGCGCGATTGTCAATGATTCATAAGGATATACAAACAACGGTTGTTTTGTCCTCTTCCAATCACACTGCGAAGACACGTCTTGTCCATATACTCCATTATGTCTATATTTAAAAGTCTGAGTGCTTTCTTGGGCAGCAAGATCTGTTTCCCCTGCATAAGTAATTGACCGAGAAGACTGGCCTTTTGCAGGGTGTGGTTCAAAACAACCCTCTGCACTATTTGCTTGATTAAAAAACACTTCGGTTCTAGCAAGTAACGAGTTATCGAAATCGTATGATTTCAACTCAACTTTTGCATGTCCTAAAAATTCCACAGCGGCTCCTCCTTCTCCTGTAGGAGCTTTTCGCAAGACTTCAACGTAGAGCTTGGGATCTGAGTATTCATAGTCAATTCTGCTCTTTTTATCCTGAACTAAATCATGTACTTCCTTCTGAATAACTCTCACACGCCAATTTAGACCTCCTGCAACAGCACCCTTGGGACCTAATCCCTGTACGCCATAAGGCTGATAAGCAAATCTTGTCTCTCCTCCAAGTCCATTGTTAATAGATGAGACATAAATCTCACCTCCGTGGTAGCCCTGAGGAGCAAATCTGTATTGTGCATATCGAAAAGTGACGCGCGGCTCAGATGTCGTGTCATCAGAACCGAATTTTTGAATACTTGTGAGAAGAGATGCTCTAAACTCATTGTCTATAGGATCTCCATTACTGATCTCTCCAATTTTGACTCCTAACTTTTCTTTATTTGAAGCTGCAGAGTTGTCATCATAGTAAGAGAGCACATATGAGCGAACCAGATGATAAGCGCCGTCAGCTTCTAGTTTTGTTTCAACTCGAATCTTCTTTATTCGACTACGCATATATTCACCAAATCCCTTGTCGGGGCGGTCTTCTTTTTGAAAAACAACCCTATGCTTACCATCATTCCAAAGTATCTCTCGAGGGAATGATGTTGAAGATACAAATGCTATGGGCGTTCCATTCCAAGGTTTGCCTAAATATTTTTGCTGAGAATCATATACATATGAAATTTCCTTACCATCTGTCGTCACAACTTTCCTCAAAAGCCATTTAGTTACTAGAGCAACTTTGCCTTTTTTTTCTTTTTCTTTACATGGGTCTGTTTCACTTTTTCCCTCACACATATGTGCCTTGTCAAATTCAACATAGGCATTACCATTCTTTGTACCTATCAATTCACCCTTTTCATTTTTGACATCCTCTGATCCATGGATACGACCATCTGAATTGAACTTTTCAGAAACATCTTTTTCCCCAAAAAAATATCGCGTACCGTCAGGAGTGGTCACTTCCCAATCCGAAGGATCCATGTATGTTGTTTCTCCATAGTTAATCTTCTCGGGCTGGCGGTGTTCAATTTTTAAGAACGCATGAGGAGTGGATGTCCATCTGCCAATACTTGGATTATAACGAAGCTCTGCCGACACATTTCCGGGTATGTTAAGAATAAACCTGTGGTACAACTCACCCTTGAGTTTGTAGACTTCCTTTTCGTCCTTTGTATCTCGAATAATACTGCCAATTCCTCCTAAGGCAAATCCGTGTCCCATTTGAGAAGGAATGTATTGCTGTGAATCTACATAGAAAGGCTTTCCGCCATCTGTGCCGTTATTTCGTGCATCGTCAACACTTGCGGATGAATATGAAATACTAAGACTTGGCGCAACGCCGCCTGGTCCTCGAGGAACTTCAATGGGATAATCAAACGTAGCAGAGCCTGTGTATGATGAAACTGTTCCCAATGTTTTAGGAATGATAGAAGTGCCGTATTGAGGATCCGAACCACCCTCTTCTGAAGTTACTGTCATCACGCTATTATCAAGATTAGCGTGGGGTAAATTGTCTTCATTTCTTCGAGCAATCTCTCTATTAATTTGATCTCTATATCGAGAGCTATTAAACAAATCTGTTTTCAAAGAATCTACCTGAACATCAACGTGCGAGATGATAAATGATGTGTCAATTGCATTCAGGAAAGTATCATTGTTTGCATCTGATATTTGAAAGCTGTTTTGTGTTCCATATTCATCTTGCATAGCCAAAGCGTAATCAAACAGATTGATAGTTCCATCATTATTCGCATCTGCTCTAGATAGTGCCTGGGCGTATTCAAGCGGAGAATATCCAGGTGGCAGCGAAATTTCATCTGCCTCAAAATATCGAATAATTGCATATGTAGAAAGAATTAAGGCTACAACAAGTAATGCAGTGAGTGTGATGCTTCGTAACAAAAGCCCTTTCTGATGACTAGTAAGTGTTTTAACCCATTTGGCAAATTGAGCTTGACGATTAAAACGCTTGATCATAATAAATAATTATGATGGATTCTGTAACCATATTCAAGGAACAACATCCCTGCGTTAATCTGTATACCCCCTAGGGTATTTTCTTGCGTAGCGTGCGTGAAAAATCGTGCGGGAAAAACCACAGTTGCGAATCTGATACATACTCATTCGTTGGTTCATGCATAAGCACTCGCTGAATTCTTCGTGCTGTACGCTCACACACGTTCAAGACACGTGTGACACTTGAGTGAAAAGAGATAGGTCGAACAGATATGTATTCAGAAGGACCACGTCGAATACCCACATCCTTTGCAATTGCACTGAGAGCCTGTGGCATCATGCGACCTACCCACATATTTGCTGTAAGAAAATCGTCATATGCCCCACCCCGTATAACCACAGGTAGCATCTGGACGACCTCATGTGCAGTATAAAGTGATCGTTTACTCTCGGGCACCGCCCTCTCTCGACCGTCGAAAAACAAGTTCAGGCATATTTTTCCTTTTGCACTCTGCGCTGAAACATCTCCCCACGTTCTATGAATGCCATACCACTTGGCAACCAGTATTGCTGATAATCGTGCCAACCACATACGCCCGGGGGCACTCATGATAAACACGTCGCAGTCATCCAAATCGGAAGCATTATCCATTGAGCATGAACCAGAGACGCCAGCCAAGTCTATCCATGGAAGTTTCGAGAGATCTCTAAAATACCGAGCGTGTTGACCTACGATAGATCGCGCATTCGTGAAACGTTTCTCAACCTCTTTTTGAGTAGAAATATGCCCTAGGGGGGCATATAATCTGATCTCTTTTCCCATGATTACAACTGTATCTGTCCACACTTTTCGAGTCTTTCGCAAGTCTTCGAGAGCCTCTTCTACCTGTGCGTATGTGGCAAGCATAGGCAGAAATGCCAGGACTTGTTGAGCTGATACAGGGTATCCAAATGTATCAAAATAGGCAAGAACACTCTCAATAGCTATCAAGAGTGTCCGTGATTGAAACATATCCCCTTTCTTCCCCACATGAGGAAGTACTTTCTTATTTTTCATAGGCTACTCTCAGGCGAGCTCTTAAGATATAGAGAATGTATGAGATGAGCCTCAATTGTCGTTGCCATCGCCACGGTTGACGTACCAGTCGGAAAAGCCATTCGAGGCCTAGGAATCGTATAAATCGGGGTGCGCGCCTCACATCTCCCGCAAGGAAATCAAATGCCCCTCCAACTCCGGCGCATACAATTCCTTTGAGTTGAGCTCGATGAGCGTGAATCCACTTCTCCTGATACGGGGAACCAAAGGCAAAAAAGATGATATGTGGCTTCACATCAGCCACTATTGATAGGAGTTCGCGCTCCTGCTGAGGGTTTGGAGATGCAATATCGGATATACCTGCAAATCCTTGCAGAAATGAGGCGGGTTTATCACCACGGTAGCAGTCAGCAAGTCTTTCTGCTACATTCCCTTTTCCACCGATTAGCATAATACGAAAGCTCCGGAATTGT
>CAZPDN010000047.1:0-5060 GCA_964585435.1 uncultured Gammaproteobacteria bacterium | reverse complement strand
ATCTATACACTGGGCAAAACACTGTATGACGGATCGTTCGGCTACATTTTCTCTAAAGCTCTTGGGGACACCACCAATCTCCACGTGCTCATAGGCATGATTCTTACTCTTGTCGTGTTTATGGTGATGTTTGACAAGGCTCGCAAGGTGCTTATGTGGATTCTGATTATTGCATCTATTGGCGTGCTTGTCGCGACAGCATCACGCACATCTTCAATAGCATTTGTTGCTTCAGGATTAGCGTTTCTTGTTGTTATAAAAAAGTATTGGTATGTCCCTGTTGTAGCACTTGTCATGTTAGGATTTACGTCATTTGATAAGGATCTTGTGGCGCGATGGCTCAGCACAATTCAGGTTAAACAGGTCATAGTCAATGAAAAAACGGGGGAGCATGTCATGGTTCAAAAAATCCGACCCGATGAATTACCTGCAGGCACATCGTATGTTCGTCGCAAAATCTCCGACGAGTCTTCCTTGTCCGCGAAAATCAAAAGAGATCTAGCTATCAAACAGGCAACACTCAGTGGGAAACTAAGCCCTGAGGACTACACCACGTATAATGCTGTGGCTGCAGATATATCCATTGCTACAAGATTCCAAGTAAGCTGGCCACGAGCATGGCAAGCATTTTTGCGCAATCCCCTCCTCGGAACAGGTCCATCATCCATTACTGAATCATCCGATGGAGACTATTTCCGCTGGATTGGAGAAACAGGCGCTCTCGGTACAGGCACGTTTCTTGCGATTTTGTATCTCGTGAGCATGTTCCTCTTCAAATCTCGTACAAAGCTCAAGCCCGAAAAGCATGTCTTTGTCTATGCTGTTTTATTTGGCATAGGAGGACTGCTTATCAATGCGATGCTTATTGATATTTTCGAGGCTTCAAAGGTTGCCTACATGTTCTGGCTAACACTTGGGTTATTTGTTGGATTACTCAAACTACCCAAAGAAGAGCTGTCTACACTCTAATATGACGCATTTATTTTCAAGAAAAGACGCATGGATAGTATCCTTCATCTTGCTTGTGGCACTTGTTTTGCGACTGTATCGTATTGATGCACCAATTGCAGACTGGCATTCATGGAGGCAGGTCGATACAGCATCCGTTGGACGAAACTTTGCTGAGGATGGCTTTGACCTGTTACGACCGCGTTTTGATGATTATTCGAATGTACAAACAGGTTCGTATAATCCAGAAGGGTTACGTTTTGTCGAGTTTCCTATCTATAACGCCACTTTCGCAGGACTTTACTCTATAGCACCATTTCTCTCCCTTGAGATCTGGGCGCGCATAGTCACCATAGTAGTATCATGTCTGACGATTTTCTGCATTTATTACCTGCTCCTGCATGAAGTCTCGCGAGCGTCTGCAATCTGGGGTGGTGTTGTCTATGCCGTCATGCCTTTCTTTGTGTTCTATTCTCGCGTTGTTCTCCCTGACCCGATAGCAATTGGCATGATGTGGGTGAGTATTACGTTACTGTATGTATGGAGCAAACAACGATCATTTTCTCGATATAGGTATGTACTTTACAGTGGGTCGCTCATCTGTGCTTCGCTGGCAATTCTTATAAAACCAACGACCATATTCTTCCTGCTTCCTCTAGCCTATATTTTTCTGAGAACGTACACCTACACCATATTCACACAATGGCATATCATCGTATATTTCCTACTTATCGTCACACCGTTTGGTTTGTGGAGATATTGGATCAGCTTGTTTCCTGTGGGAGGTCCAGGCTTCGAATGGCTCATCACATCCGTCAATACGTTTGAGGGCCAGAAAATCATTTTCATGCGTCCTGCGTATTTCCGATGGGTCTATTATGAACGAATACTGTTACTTATCATGGGGGGATGGGCAGGCGTTTCTCTACTTGTAGGGGCACTGCGCTCACTCAAGCGACCTTGGCTGTTATACAGCATTCTAGCCTCTGCTCTGATCTACCTACTCACCTTCCAAGGCGGTAATGTCCAGCATGATTACTATCAAATCATGATCCTACCTGTTCTCGCAATGTTTGCAGGCATGGGGTTTGGGCATTTCTTTGATGCTAAAGCTCTGTTTGCACCGAGGTTTGTGACATTCTTTGCCTGTGTAGGCATTCTTTCGTTCTCGTGGATTCTATCATATGACAAGGTCAAGGATATGTATGCCACAAATGGAGGCCTGCTCAATACAGCTCGCATCATCAAGACGCTCACACCTTCGGATGCTCTTGTCGTGACGGATACCACAGGAGATACGACACTTCTGTATAACGCGCATAGAGCTGGTATGCCTGCATTTGCAGATACTCTTCCGGAACTGCAAAAGAGAGGAATGGAGTATTTTGTCACAAGCAACGGTGGTGCTATTGAATCTGTCCGCAAGGATCATCCTGAATACAAAGAAGTCTTTTCAAATAGTGATGTCACCATATTCAAGCTCACGCCATGAAGATACTCATGCTCACCCCCTACATGCCGTATCCACCATCACAGGGAGGTCAAGTCCGGTCGCTCAATCTCATTAAGCATCTCTGCAAGCATAACGAAATCTACCTCGTTTCGCTCGTCAAAACAGATGAAGAAGCACAATACAAGAATGAGCTCAAGGATTACTGCAAAGAAGTATATACATGCAAGAGATCTGAGACTCCTTGGACAGCTTCCAATGTTTTAAAGAGTATATTTGGCGTCTATCCGTTTCTGGTTAACCGCAACTACTCCCCAGAGGCACGCGCTACAGTTGAGAAACTTTTGAAAGAGCACACCTTCGACATTATTCATGCCGAAACATTTTACGTCATGCCTCATATACCTGAAACGTCTATCCCCATCTTTCTTGTAGACCAAACAATTGAATACCGTGTCTTTCAACACTATGTCAAGAATCAAGTCAAATATGCTTTCCTCCGCCCCTTCTTTTATCCAGATATTATGAAGCTTCGCCATTGGGAGAAAACGTACTGGGAGAAAGCAGATGTGGTAGGAGCGGTATCTGAAGCAGACGCCGAACAAATGCATCAACTTAATCCAAAACTCGACGTACGCATTGTTCCGAATGCAGCTGGGGAAGATCTTCTCAAAATTTACGACTCTCGCCCCAAAACTATTAAGCCCGTTTTCCTCTACATAGGCAACTACTCGTGGCTTCAAAATGTCGAAGGCGCGCACATACTCAAAGACACCATTTTTCCTCTTATCCGTGAAAAAATACCCAATGCGCACTGCATTATTGCTGGACAACGAGCATATGAAAAACTTGGCAAAGAAGGTGGTCCAGGAATAGAAATTGTTGATCTCGATTCTTCAGACATTCAAGGAGTAATAGATGTCTATACCCGAGGCAATATCTTCTTGGCTCCTCTTGAAGGTCCTGGAGGGACTCGACTCAAGGTGTTGGGCGCTATGGCCGCGGGCATGCCCGTCGTTGCAAGCCCAACTGGCATCGGAGGATTAGAGGTCGAACACGGCGTGAACTGCTATACAGCATACAAGCCTCAGGAATTTGTCACCTACTGCGTGGAACTCTTGAGCAATAAGGAGCAATATCGAACTGTCCAGCGAAATGGCCGAAAACTGGTAGATGATCTCTATAGCTGGGGAGGTGTTTCTGAAAAGCTTGAAAGCATTTATCAAGAGCTCCATGACCGCAATGAACATCGCGATTGATATTTCACAGACAGCATTCAAAGGATCAGGCGTTGCTCGATATACGCACACTCTCGTCGAATCTCTTGTGCAATCGTGTCCTGAAGGATGGACATATACCTTTTTCTATTCATCCCTTCGGATACCTCCTGCTCCTGAACTTGTGCAACTCATTACTTCTCCACACAAACTCGTTCACATGCGAATCCCTCCATCCGTACTTGCATTCATGTGGAATACTCTACACATAGTACCAATCGAGTGGCTCGTAGGTCGTCATGACTTCGTTATCTCCTCGGATTGGACTCAGCCTCCCGTTAGCCATGGCAAAGCCTTCACAATAGTTCATGATCTCATTCCCCTACTCTTTCCTCAAACATCGACAACAAAGACGACCATAGACGTCAGACATGCACGTCTTTCTTCAAACATTGTGACCACTCACACACAAAGACTTGCACGCGTGAAAGAAGAATGCGACTTAATCATTGCAGACTCGTACAGTACCAAGGCTGACATTGCGCGATTACTTGACATCGAATTGAAGAAAATTCACGTCATCTACCCTGCCGTGACATTCTGCGAAGTAACTCCCGATGATGTCAAGCGTGTAAAAACGACACATCAGCTTACAAAACCATATATAGTAGCAGTTGGGAAGCTGGAGCCTCGCAAAAATCTCGAATCTCTCATTTCTGCTTTTGCCCAAAGCTCACTTGCCACATCACATGAGCTCGTTCTGATAGGGTCAACAGGATGGGGCTCAGTTCAGGCTCGACACGAAGGGGTCAGACACCTAGGTTTCGTGACTGATTCTGAGTTATTCGCTTTGTATAAAGGAGCGACCATGTGTGCTATGCCTTCGCTTTATGAAGGTTTCGGGTTCCCCGTCCTTGAAGCTATGGCTGTTGGCTGTCCCGTTGCATGCTCAAACACATCATCTCTAGGTGAGATTGCCAAAGACTTTGCAGTAACATTTGATCCTACAGATGTTTCTTCAATTCAAAAAGGGTTAGAAAAGCTTTATGCACTCATCCAAACAGGGAAACTTGATACACATGAAGCACAAAAATATGCCCGATCATTTACAAAAAAAGCATTCGCTCACGCTTTCGTAGATACTATGCGTGAGGTATACTCATAGCATGGTCATAGGCATAGATGGTAACGAAGCTAATGTAGACAATCATGTCGGAACGTCTGTTTATACTCTTGAGCTCCTAACCTATTGGAGTAGCATAGCATCTGAGGATACATCATTTATTGTATATCTTCGAGAAAAGCCCCGCTCTTCCCTTCCCAAACAATCCGCATACTTCAGATATAGAATCGTTTCAGGGAAAAGATTGTGGAGAGATTTCTTTTTCCCTCTCTATCTCTACACACACAAAGAAATAGATGTACTGTTCTGCCCTGCTCATTAC
>CAZPDN010000046.1:0-5117 GCA_964585435.1 uncultured Gammaproteobacteria bacterium | reverse complement strand
CAAAAGGAAGTCCAGACGTACCTGTAGGTGTTGGATACGCTGAATTCACACTTCTGTATTGTTCCAGCGCCAGTCGAACTTGTTCAATATCAGCCTTTCGTCGCTGATCTAAACTCTTTTCCTGTATTTTTGAATATGAAGATAATCCAACAACGTACAGAATGCTTAACAGAACTACAACCAACAACACCTCGATCAATGTAAAGCCTCCAGTCATGGAGAAACCACGATGAGATTTTTTCATGAATTCATACTAGCACTCTTCTACAGAACAAGTCAATTGCTGTCTTTTCGTAGGAGAGCATGCTGTTCAAGCGCACCCGCAATGTAATCAAGCAGATACTCGTGGTTAACATGAGTGACTTTATACTGCCAGATGCTTGTTTGAATCAAGCGGACGATACGCGCAAACGCCCCACTTGGCTCTTTCACACACGAGCGACTGTATACTTCCAGTAAAGCTTCCACTTCATCTTTTGCAACCAATCGACTAGCTTGCAAAAAGTCTACATACGATGCTTCATGGGGCATGAGTCCATACTTTTGCACAAGATGCGTATCGAAACTGCTCTCATGTGGTCCTAGGAATATCTCGACACATCGCGATAGAACTGTCGGCAAGAGAGACCCACTCTCCGTCACATACAGCATAATCTGCGCTCGATCGCCCGATTCCTCAAGTGTCTTGAGGAGAGCATTTTGCGTTTCAGATCGTGCTGATTCAAAATGATACAGCGCGACAAGGAGTGGGGCAGTGGGTGTTGAGACGAGTAGCGATACTTCTCGAGCCATATCTATAGTAAACACATCTTTCTCTGGCTTGAATATATGTATGTGAGATGGGTGAATAGTATTCTCACGAGCGAACATAGCAACATGCTCATTCCACACGGAATCATCTGAACAGGTCACAATGTATGGCATCATATTGATTGCATTTTACCTAATAAATGACTATATTGAAAATGTATGATACTGCCAACCAAAGCCTTTCTCGACATACTCATGCATGATGGCATTCTCCAGCCTGATATTGCTTCAAAATACGAAGTTGATTCTCTTCAAAAA
Source organism: uncultured Gammaproteobacteria bacterium (assembly GCA_964585435.1). Taxonomy (GTDB): domain Bacteria; phylum Patescibacteriota; class Microgenomatia; order UBA1406; family HO2-37-13b; genus 2-02-FULL-43-11-A. The sequence continues at coordinate 4,049 of CAZPDN010000046.1, read as the reverse complement.
AACCTCCCCATTGATGAATACTTGTTGTCCAATTCTGATATCCTGCCTGAAGCAATTCTCAAAGCCAAAGCCCAGGTTCTCCAAGTGCCATGGGTAACGGGAGCTTCAATGCCCATTGCACCTCATGCACTTGCACTCGTGCCGGAATCACTCGCTCGACAATACAACCTTATCCCTTTTGAACTCAATGAAAAAGACAATACGCTCAAAATTGCAATGGCAGATCCGTTCGATGTTCAAGCCATCGAGTTTCTCCAAAAGAAGACAGAGAAGCGCATTATCCCTGTCCTCGGATTAAAAGATGACATCATCAAAACTGTCGATGTTGTCTACACGCAAAATCTTTCACCAAACATCACTGAGGCTTTAAAAGAATTCACACCAGAAGTCCGCACCGTTCAAGCTGAAGATATAGGTCAAATTATTAAAGAGGCTCCTATTGCCAAAATAGTTAAAACCATTTTGGAATATGCTATGAAAGGACGAGCTTCGGACGTACATATCGAACCCCAAGATACGCGCACGCGCGTTCGATATCGTATTGACGGTATGCTCCAAGAGAAGCTTGCACTACCCAAAACCATTCAGGACTCACTCGTGTCTCGCATCAAGATTCTGTCTGGTCTCAAAATTGATGAGAAACGTGCACCTCAGGATGGCCGCTTTAACTTTAAAATGGGGGATGATGAGGTCGATTTGCGTGTATCGACCTTGCCCACAGTCAATGGTGAGAAAGTAGTTATGCGACTTCTGAAAAAGTCAGGCGGGGTCCCCACGCTCCCGGAGCTTGGCTTGCGTGGCCCACAGCTGAAAGCACTCGAAGAGTCCATCCAAAAACCATACGGTATTGTATTAGTAACTGGTCCTACCGGATCGGGTAAATCCACAACACTCTATTCGCTCTTGAGCATGCTTAACAAGCCGACTGTTAACATCATGACCCTAGAAGATCCTGTGGAGTATCAAATGAAGGGAGTCAATCAGGTCCAGATCAATCCGCAGGCTGGCCTCACATTTGCAACAGGGCTCCGCTCGTTCCTTCGACAAGATCCAAACATCATTCTTGTGGGAGAAATTCGAGACTCTGAAACCACTTCTCTTGCGCTTCAAGCTGCATTGACGGGACATTTGGTTTTTTCCACATTGCACACAAATGATGCGGCAACTGCCATTCCACGTTTAACAGATTTGGGAGGAGAACCCTTCCTCATCTCGTCTGTCCTCAATGCAGTTGTAGCACAACGTATTTGCCGGCAAGTCAGACAAGATGTTGCAGAAACATACACACCAAGCCCAGAGCTTCAAGAAAACATTCGTGAAGTTTTGGGTGAATTTTTGCCGGAACAGTACAAAAATGATATGTCCAAAATTCAGCTTAAGCGGGCTGTAGATTCAGGAGGGCCCGATTCTGGATATCATGGTCGAGTAGGTATTTTTGAAGTCATTAAGATAACCCGAGGTATTCAAAATATGATTGTCAAAAACTCAACGGCTGCTGAACTACATGACCAAGCAGTCAAAGATGGCCTTATCACCATGATTCAAGATGGGTACTTGAAAGCACTTGATGGAATCACTACTATTGAAGAAGTTTTGCGAGTTGCACACACATAACCATGGACCTCCACGAATTATTTACCATAGCCTCAGATAAGCACGCTTCTGACATCCACATCATCCCTGGCTATAATCCTTCGATTCGCATCAATGGGGAGTTGTTTTTACTTAAAACGTATCCAGAACTCTCACCAGAAATGACGGGACAGCTTCTCCTTCCAATACTCACTGATGAGCAAAAGGGAACCTTTATGACAAATAAAGAAATAGACTTTGGCATGCAATTTGGCGAAATCCGATTCCGCGTCAACATGTATCATATCAAGGGTGCAATTGCAGGCGCATTCCGACTCATAACTTCTCAGATACGATCTATAGATGAACTTGGTCTTCCGCACATTTTCTATGACCTTGCCAATCTTCGACAGGGGTTTGTGCTTGTAACTGGACCAACGGGGGAGGGTAAATCAACATCTCTTGCTGCGGTCATCAATGAAATCAACACAAAATATTCACGCCATATTCTGACTATCGAGGATCCAATCGAGTATGTCTACCCACCGTCAAAATCTATTGTTTCGCAACGTGAAGTTGGACAGGACACGCATGGATGGAACATTGCACTCAAATCCGCCTTGCGCGAAGATCCTGACGTAGTGCTCTTGGGAGAAATGCGCGATTATGAAACAATTCAGGCAGCCATGACCATTGCGGAAACAGGTCATTTGGTTTTTGCAACATTGCACACAAACTCTGTTCCACAAACAATTGATCGTATCGTGGATGTATTTCCGCCACAACAACAAAACCAAATCCGCATTCAACTCGCAGCAACCTTGCGTGCTGTGATCGCTCAGCGATTGCTTCCTAACCAAGACAACTCAGGACGTGTGGCAGCATGTGAAATACTTGTTTCATCTCCTGCAGTAAGCTCTATCATTCGAGATGGGAAAACACACATGCTTGAAAATATTCTGGAAACATCTGCAGATCAAGGTATGATCACATTTGAAAAGTCTCTGAGTGAGCTATTTATACAAGGCAAAATCACTCGAGATACAGCATATAGCTATGCAATTCGTCCTCAACAGATTGCAAAATTCATCCCGTAGCACATGGAATTTTCATACAAAGCTCTTCAAAATGACAAAATAGTCACGGGAGTCATAGAAGCTGATAATGAAGAAGCAGCGCTTTCCATCCTCCGCGGAAACAAGCTTACCATTCTAGGCATCAATGCAAAAACGAAGCCTATATCATCTTCTTTCTCATCATTGTTTGGGAAGGTTAAATTCACAGATATAGTTGATTTTACTCGCCAGCTTTCTATCATGTTGACGTCTGGGCTAACGCTCATTGATTCACTTGATATTCTCAAAAGACAATCGGAGAATCCTGCACTCCTTCGGCTTATACAACAGATAGATACAGACGTGAAGGCCGGACTCAACTTATCCGATGCTCTCGCAAAGCATAAACAACTTTTCAGCAATCTCTATATTTCTCTTGTGAAAGCAGGGGAAGCATCAGGAAAACTAGATGAAATTCTTAAGAAGCTTTCAGAAAACCTTGAGCGCCAGAGACTGTTCAAAAGCAAAATCAAGGGTGCAATGATGTATCCTATCATTGTTATTGTTGCCATGCTCGGAGTCATGTTTGTCATGATTTCATTTGTTATCCCCAAACTGCTTGCAGTATATAAAGACTTCAACATTGAACTTCCTGCACCTACCCTCATTCTCATCGCTTTATCCGATTTCTTTAGTGCGTACTGGACAGTAGTAGTGGGTGTCGCAGTAGGAGTCATTATTGCCATTTCTCGTGCTATAAAGTCTCGCAAAGGAAAACGCATGTTTGACCAATTCACCCTGCGCCTTCCTATTATGAGCAGAGTCATCAAAATCGCTGCACTTGTAGACACCACGCGAACACTATCTATCCTTATATCTGCTGGAGTATCCATACTTGAAGCTCTCGACATCATTACGGAAACAACGGGAAACATCGTATATCAGGAAGCATTTGTGTCTATTAAACACGCCGTAGAAAGGGGAGAAGGTTTGGGAAATGCACTTGAAGCAACACATATTTTCCCTCCCATACTTGTACAAATGACCACGGTCGGAGAATCTACAGGCCATCTCGACGAAACACTTGGTCATTTGGCAAACTACTTTGAAAGTGAATCTGAAATAGCAATCAAGGCACTTACCACGCTGATAGAGCCTGCCATTTTGGTTGTACTAGGAGTGACAGTGGGATTTGTTGTTATTGCTGTTATCACACCTATATTTAGCCTCAGCTCTGCATTTTAATTCCTATTTTAATCCCTAGTTGATCTAGTCCAACATGTTTGGTATACTATAGGTCTCAATCGCTGCACTCCAACATGCTGGGGTGCTATTGACATAGGAGAGGTGCTATGGAAACCGTCCAAACTCTTCAGGATATCTTGGGTGGGATTGCCCCGAGAAATGCATTCGCTGTAGCTT
>CAZPDN010000045.1:0-5155 GCA_964585435.1 uncultured Gammaproteobacteria bacterium | reverse complement strand
CACCATAGTATTTGGTTAATAGCTCTGAAGTAACAGGGATAAGTCTTCCAATTATAACATTTTCTTTCAATCCTACAAGGCTATCTACCTGACCCTTGAGAGAAGCCTGTGTGAGCACACTTGTCGTATGCTGGAATGAGGCTGCTGACAACCAAGAATCTGAGTAAATTGATGCTCGTGTGAGGCCAAGAATAGAAACTTTTCCTATTGCTGGACGTCCACCTTGAGCAAGCACCTTCTTGTTTTCTCGATCGAAGTGGTATTTGGATACAACTTCGCCGACGATGAATTTCGTATCACCTTCATTTTCAATAGTGATCTTGTCGCTCATCTTGCGCACAATCACCTCGAAGTGTTTATCATGAATCGCAATTCCCTGTGATTCATACACTTTCTGGATTTCGTTAAGCAAATACATTTGAGCTTCGTGCAGACCCTGGATTGAAAGAACCTCTTTGATATCAAGGTATCCTTCGCACAGTTTCTGTCCTGATGCAACAAGCTCGCCGTCTTCTACAACAAGTTTTCTATTTGTTGGGATCATGAATTCGCGAACCTCTTTTGTGGCATCTGAAGCAGTCACCTTGACGATGAACACATCCCGCTCTGTGTCTTCTTGAACTGTTACCCGACCTGCAATATCTGTGATTGGTGACAGCACTTTTGGTGTTCGCACCTCAAGAAGCTCCTCAACTCGCGGAAGCCCCTGAGTCACGTCTGCGACGACGATTCCTCCAAAGTGCTTCACACGCATTGTAAGTTGTGTTCCAGGTTCTCCGATAGATTGTGCTGCAAGCACACCAACTGGTGTTCCAATTGTGACAAGCTTATTTGTTGCCCAGTTTGTACCATAACATTTGACACATGCACCATATTCTGTGTTACAGAAAAGTGTTGATCGTACTGTGACTTTATCAATGGACTCATCAGCAAGAAGTGCGAGTGATTCGCCTTCAAGCATTTCATTCCTCTTAAGAATAACCTTTCCTGAAGCATCTTTTACGTCTGCAGCAAGGAACTTACCCTTCACACGATCAAGGAATTTGTCTCCACGAATTCCATCTTTGCGAACCACAAGTCCCTCTTTTGTTTCACAGTCATCCTCTCGGATGATAACATCATGCGCAATATCCACAAGACGTCGAGTAAGGTATCCTGCATCAGCTGTTTTAAGAGCTGTGTCAATAAGACCTTTTCGTGCACCTCGAGCGTTTGTGATGTATTCAAGAACAGTCAAACCTTCTCGATAGTTAGACTTTGTTGGAACCTCAATAATCTTTCCCAATGGATCCACAACAAGTCCTTTCATTGCTGAAAGTTGCTTGAGTTGTTCAACAGATGCTCGTGCACCTCCGGACTTAATAATGATCTTGACTGGATTTTCTTCCTCAAGTGCATTCCATGTTTCTGTTGCGAGCTTCTCTGTTGTCTCGATCCAGATTGCATTGGACATACGTTTCTTTTCTTCCTCAGTGATGAGTCCAGAAAAGTAGTTCTTCTCCACTGCAAGCACTTTTTGTTCTGCTTCTTTGATGATCTCATCCTTGTTTGCAACAACAGTGTTATCAAACACGGAGAATGATGCTCCACCTGATCGGGTAGCTGCCCAGAATCCAATTTCTTTGATGCGATCGATAAGCTTTGCAACGCTCTTTCCATCATCGCCATAGATTTCTATTGCTCGAACAATCAATTTCTTCAAATCAGCTGCTTTGAGTTCTTGATTCATAAATCCAAACTCTTCTGGAAGTTGCTGATTAAAAATGATTCGTCCAACAGTTGTTCTCACAACTTCGCCATTGACTCGGACCATGATAGGCTCTCGAAGTTTGAGAGATGTCTTAACATAGCTATACAATGCTTCATTTTGATCCTTAAAGAAGTGAAGGTCTTCATCCTTGAGGTCAAGCATATCATTATGCATTGATGTGAGATAGTAGCATCCATATGCCATTTCTTTGTTTGGAACCATAATTGGGCTTCCATCTGATGGCTTGAGCAAGTTGTGGTATGGCATCATTCTTTCTTCAATCTCCTTCACAGAGTTGCTTGAAAGTGGAACATACACACCCATTTGGTCTCCGTCGAAGTCAGCATTGAAGCCTCCACACACGATTGGATGCAATTTGATTGCATGATCGTCTGTCAAAACAGGATAGAATCCCAAAATGGATAGCTTATGAAGCGTTGGAGCTCGGTTAAGCATCACGGGGTGATTCTTAGTAATTTCTTCCAAGATGTCATAAATGATTGGATCCTTTGTATCAAGGTAATTCTTTGCACTCTTGATGTTTTGTGCAAGACCACGAATGATTATTTCACGCAACAAGAATGGCTTGAACAATTCAATTGCCATCTCTTTTGGAAGACCACACTGATGAAGCTCAAGGTCTGGCCCACCAATAATGACTGATCGACCTGAATAGTCAACTCGCTTTCCGAGCAAGTTTTGTCGAAATCGACCCTGCTTACCCTTGAGCACATCTGAAAGTGATTTGAGCGCACGAGCTCTCACGCTTCGTGTGGATCCTCGAGCTTTTGAAAGGTCAATAAGTGAATCAACTGCCTCTTGAAGCATGCGCTTTTCGTTGCGCAAGATAATCTCAGGAGCACCGAGCTCAATAAGATGTTTGAGACGATTGTTTCGGTTAATAACTCGTCGATAAAAGTCATTCAAATCTGAAGTTGCAAACTTTCCACCGGAAAGCTGGACAACAGGTCGCAAATCTGGCGGGATAACAGGAAGTACTGACATAATCATCCATCGTGGTTCTACACCTGATTTGATGAATGACTCGATGAGTCGTGCTTTCTTGAGTAGTTTTGTGCGCTTCTCACCTTTTGCCTTGGAAAGCATTTTAAGTACGTCAGCATATTCTTTCTTGAGATCATAGTGAGTAAGAACCTCAAGCAATACTTCTGATCCCATTCCGACTGTCAAAAATCCCTGTGCTTCCATCTCTGTTAGGTAGAGGTAGTCCTCTTCCTCAACAATTTCGAATGGAGCTGCATTCTTGACAACTTTAAGAAGTCTGTCATAGAAAACTTCTCTTTCTCGCTTCTTTTCTGCAAATTGTTTTGCAAGGGAAGCATATCTTTCGCGGAATTTGAATTGGATTTCATGAAGAATAAGCTCTTGCTGTTCTTTGCTTTTTGTTTTCTCTTTTGTTTTTGCGACAGTATCTTCCTCTTCAGCTTTTATACGAGCTTCTTCTGTTTTATGCCACTGAGTAAGAGTGTCAAGTTCTAATTCTTGTGATGCAAGAACCTTTCCTTCTGCTTCAGATCGACCTGCTTCATCAACGTCTTTGATGAGATACAATGCATAATAAATGATTCGCTCAAGATTGCCTGTTGTTATTCCCAAGAGAGCGCTGAGAGGAGAGGAAGCTCCCTTGAAGTACCAGATATGAGCAACTGGCGTAGCAAGTTTGATATGACCCATTCGCTCACGGCGAACAGCGCTTGATACAACTTCAACTCCACATCTATCACAGACGATACCTTTGTAACGAATTCGTTTGTACTTTCCACAGTAACATTCATAATCCTTTGTTGGTCCAAAGATGCGCTCATCAAAGAGTCCATCCTTTTCAGGCTTGAAAGTTCTGTAGTTGATTGTTTCAGGCTTGAGTACCTCGCCGTGTGACCATCCAATAATAACCTCTGGTGACGCAAGCATCAGTTTGAGTCCTGAAAAGTCACCTGCTGTAAAGTTTTGAGCTGTTGGTTGCATAGTGTGTATTATTTAACTGGTTTCACGTCGAGTCCGAGAGCATTCAATTCTTTCACAAGAACATTGAATGATTCTGGAATCGCTGATTGTGGAATGTCAATTCCTTTAATAATGGCTTCAAACGCTTTTCGGCGACCCTGAACATCGTCAGATTTAACCGTAAGCATTTCTTGCAATGTGTATGGAGCTTGGTGGCTTTCCAATGCCCAAACTTCCATTTCTCCAAATCTCTGACCTCCCATTTGTGACTTACCGCCGAGTGGCTGTTGAGTAACCAATGAGTATGGACCAGTGGATCGTGCGTGGAACTTGTCCTCGATCATATGTACAAGCTTGAGAATGTATCCTACTCCGACAAGAACTGGCTTTTCGTATGCGTCACCTGATCGGCCGTCATACAATGTAACCTTTCCGTCGTGTGGCATTCCTGCTTTCTCGAGCTCGGACTTGATAAAGTCTTCAGCAATTCGTTCAAAAACAGGTAATCTGTATTTTTGATTAAACTTCTGACCAGCCATTCCAAGCATGGTTTCGTAAATCTGTCCAATGTTCATACGAGATACGACTGAGAGTGGTGAAATCACCATGTCAACAGGAGTACCATCTGCAAGGTACGGCATATCATGTTCTGGGAGAATCTTAGAGATAACACCCTTGTTTCCGTGTCGACCAGCAAGCTTGTCTCCGACCTTAATTTTTCGAACCTGTGCCACTGTCACTATGATACGCTTGATAACACCTGGTTCAAGTTCATTTGGCTCTTTCTTGGAGTCAATGATTTGTACATTAACCACAGTTCCCTTCTTTCCATAAGGCATACGGAGTGACGTGTCTTTGACATCTTTTGCCTTTTCGCCGAAAATGGCTCGAAGCAATCGCTCTTCCGCGCTCAATTCTTTTTCACCCTTTGGAGCGACCTTACCAACCAAAACATCTCCTGGCTGGACTTCTGATCCAATGACGACCAATCCTGATTCGTCAAGGTTTGCAAGAATTTCTTCTCGAACATGTGGGATATCTCGTGTGAGCTCCTCTTGTCCAAGTTTTGTGTCAACAAGGTCTGCAATGTAGTCTTCCATCACGCATGAAGTAAGAAGATCCTCCTTTACAACGCGCTCAGAAATAACGAATCCGTCCTCATATCCAAGTCCATCAAGCGAACCGTATGCGACGACGAGATTCTGACCAACAGCAAGTTCTCCGTGCTGAGTTGCAGGACCATCAATCAAAACATCACCTGCCTTGACAGCTTGACCCATGGAAACCATAGGCTTTTGGTCGAAGACGACATCTTTGTTTGTCTTGACGTAACGATCTAAATCGAAATCAAGCTTTTTACCTGCTGATGTTTTGAGTGTGATTTTATGTGCATCGACATATTCAACAACACCATCATCTGGAGCAAGAATAGTTCGACCC
>CAZPDN010000044.1:0-5156 GCA_964585435.1 uncultured Gammaproteobacteria bacterium | reverse complement strand
TATTTGATGAACAACAGATGCAGGCCTTGGGACACGTTGATGTGGTTGCTCTCACATATGTATCCAATGTGACAGGAAGGATCCAGCCCATAGCAGAAATTGTTCGAGCAATTCGATCACAGAATCCAGATGCTGTGATCTGCGTTGATGCAACTCAAGCAATGGCTCACGTTCCCGTAGATGTTGTGAGTCTCGATTGTGACATGCTCGCATTCTCAGGACATAAAATGTACGGACCAACAGGTATAGGTGTGCTATGGGTGAGAGAGAGATTGCTCAAACAGTTGCAACCCGTCTTTGTTGGAGGAGGCATGGTTGCAGATATACACGGCACAGAACGCACGTGGTCTGACATCCCTCATGCTTTTGAAGCTGGAACTCCCCCGATTGCAGAGGCTATAGCTCTTGAGACAGCATGTGATTTCGTTGAATCGTGTGATTATTCGGTTTTGCGACAAGCTGATCAGCAGGCGTTTGATCGCTTGTCCCACATTCTTCAGGAGACTGACCCGACAGTGCGCATCATGGGTGAAGCATCGCCATTGCCAAGTGTAGGAATCGTATCATGGTATTCGACACTCTATCATCCTCACGATATGGCAGAATTGTTGGGGGAGCACAACATAGCAGTTCGTGCAGGTCATCATTGTGCCATTCCACTTCACACGCATGTAGGCATACCTTCGACAGTTCGAGCAAGTGTATCGTGTGTTCAGAATGAAAATGACTTTTTAGCCTTTGAGAAAGCCTATATGTATGCTTTTAACAAACTATGTCCATCTACGACTCATTGATTCTCGATTACTATCATCATCCGCGAAATAAGCGTGTAATACATGCGCCAGATGCATCGTGTCGCGTGGCGAACCAGTCATGTGGTGACGAAGTAACTGTCATGCTTACTCTCGTTGATGATGTAGTGTCTGATTGCGCATACGAAGGACACATGTGTGCGGTTTCGACAGCATCGGCATCCCTTTTATCGGAAAAAGTTGTGGGTATGCATGTTCGAGATGTATGTAAGCTGGACGTGAGTGTGGTCACGGATCTATTGGACATAGAGCTGACGCCTATTCGGCTTAAATGTGCACTTCTTCCTCTTGAAGCAATCCAAACTTCTCTACAAACTCACCTCAATCCTCAGGACGAAGCATGATACAATAAATTATGTCACACAATGATCGAGAAATAGAAGGTCTTCATGTACATATTAATCCATCTTTATGCATTGGAGCAGGTTCGTGCTTAGCCTTTGCACCAACGGTGTTCCAGCTTGATGAAGATAATAAAGTTTTTTTTCTCGATGGAGCTGTTGAAACAACCCAAGACGAGCTTCTTAACGCTGCGCGCTCGTGTCCCACAGCAGCAATCATTATCAAGAACCAAGAGGGCAAGATTGTAGCGCCATAGCCTGTTGTGACAAGCCAAACCATAATCTCTTGACAATTAGCAAATGCGTTGATATACTGCTAAAACTATGATGTCAGACACACCACTTGAAAAACTTAAATACCCCGTTGTAGCGCTCCGAGATAGTATTGTATTTCCTCTCACAGAAAATGCACTTTTGTTTGGTCGACAACAAAGCGTACATGCAATTCGCGTTGCTTTATCCCGTGACAATACCATTGTGCTTGCAATGCAGAAAAAAGCAAGCTCTGATGAGCCTGGAAAGGATGATTTGTACTCAGTGGGAATACTTGCAACTATTGAAAAGGTGATGGAGGGATCAAAAGGTGAGGTAAGCGCATTAATCCGCGGAAAAGGACGCGTGTTGATCTCAAACTATACACAAGAAAAACCATTTTTCGAAGCTGAAGTCATTGAGCTTTCAGAAACGTTCGAGGAAACAGAGGACGTCAAAGCGCTGGTGAAGCATATTGACGCTGATCTAAAAAAGGCCGTCAATTTGGGCAAGAGTATAGATGTGGTGTTCTTGATGAATATCATGAGTGAATCAACACCTCGAGAATTCTCTGAGCAGGTTGCCATGATTCTCGATATTGAAACAAAAGATAGACAGGAGCTCGTCGAGGAGATAGATTTATATCGCAGACTCGTCAAGGAAGCGGATCTCCTTGCCAAAGAAATAAAGGTTCTCGAAATCGAGCGCAATATTCATCGTAAGACCCAAAAGAAGTTTGAGAAGGGTATGAAGGATGCGGTGTTGCGTGAAAAGCTAAAAACAATAGAGCAGGAGCTTGGATCGGGACAAGAACAGGAAGTGGATGAGCTTCGCGCAAAGATTCAGAAGAGCAAAATGCCCAAGGAATCAAAAGAGAAAGCTTTGAAGGAACTTGCTCGCTTGGAAAGCATGAATTCAATGAATCCAGAGTCTTCATATATTCGTACATACTTGGAAATGCTTACAGACTTGCCATGGGGTAAGAAAGGTAAGGAACATTTCGATCTGAAAAAGGCTCAGGCAACTCTCGACAAAGATCACTATGGACTTGAAAAAGCTAAAGAGCGCATCCTTGAATTTTTGGCTGTTATGAAGCTCCGCTCAGAATCTGAATCTAAGCTGAAGAAGAGTCAGTCTGCAACGCCAACAATTCTCTGTTTTGCAGGGCCTCCAGGTGTGGGTAAAACTTCTTTGGGTAAATCTATTGCCCGATCTTTGGGAAGAAAATTCGTGAAAATGTCTCTCGGAGGCGTGCGAGATGAAGCTGAAATTAGAGGTCATAGACGAACGTATGTGGGAGCTCTTCCAGGACGAATAATTCAAGGTATTCGTCAGGCTGGGACAATTAACCCAGTATTCATGCTCGATGAGATTGATAAGCTTTCAAGTGACTACCGAGGTGATCCATCCGCAGCTCTTCTTGAAGCTCTCGATCCCGAACAGAACTACGCATTTGAGGATCATTATTTGGAAATACCTTTCGATCTATCACAGGTGATGTTTATTACCACGGCAAACATGCTTGATTCAATCCCGTACGCTCTGCGTGACAGGTTGGAGATTATTAACTTTGCCGGTTACACAGAGGATGAAAAGTTTCACATTGCTCGAAATTATCTTGTAAAAAAGCAATTGCGGGCTCATGGTTTGGAAGACAAACATGTCTCTATGACATCCGAAGCGATCAGGCTTATCATCACGAAATACACACGAGAGGCTGGTGTTCGCGAATTGGAAAGACAAATAGCCTCAAACATGAGAAAGGTCGCTCGAGAGATTGTCGAATCAAAGAAATCCAAGATGTCCATCGGGATTCAAGAGGTTCGAAAAAATCTTGGTGCACACAAATATTCCTCTCAGATGGCTGAAAAGGAAGACATGGTCGGAACTTCAACTGGATTGGCAGTCACAAATGTGGGTGGAGACATCCTTTCAGTAGAAGTAGGCATTATGCCTGGTAAGGGCACATTCATACTAACAGGTAAATTAGGGGACGTTATGAAAGAATCCTTTCAAGCAGCGCTCAGCTATGTGCGATCTCGCCATAAAGCATTGCAACTGCCCGAGAACTTTTACGAGAAGATAGATATTCATGTTCATGTGCCAGAGGGTGCCGTTCCTAAAGATGGCCCATCAGCAGGATTGGCTATTGCTACGGCGCTTGTTTCTGCCTTGACCAAGATCCCTGTCAAACGCACCGTTGCCATGACGGGTGAAATTACACTTCGAGGCAGAGCATTAGAGATTGGTGGTGTGAAGAGCAAGGTTCTTGCAGCGCATCGAGCAGGCATTAAAACAGTTATCCTTCCAGCAATGAATAAGAAGGACATGGAGGATGTGCCTGCATTTGTGAAAAAAGATATTGAATTTGTATTCGTGAAACATATCGATGAAGTGCTCAAAACAGCACTCTCATTTTCAGGCAAAGCAAAGGCAATAGTCACAGCTTCTTGACTCTGCAGTCAGGTTCATTTATGATGGAACGTACGTTATAAGTAACCTATATTTTCATGCCAACAAAGCAAAATCTAGATACAGCTCCAACATCTGTAGCAGGAATGAACTTGCCTCAGAATGCTTTGGTGCTCTTGGTCGTGGGGGTTGTTTTGGGCTTCGTGCTTGGACATCTTTACACCAAGGTTTCTGTCCTTGAGAAAGGTACAGGAGGAGCCGCGATGCAGGAACAAGGTGGCGAACAAGCTGCTGACAATTCTGCTCCAAAGGAATTAAAAATTGCAAAACCAGATCCCAAGAAAGATCACTGGGATGGCCCAGCTGATGCTCGATATGTCCATGTCGAATATTCAGATTTTGAATGTCCATTCTGCGGTGCCTATGCACCTACCATGGCTCAGCTCAAGAAGGATTATGCTGGAAAAATGGCATTTGTCTACAGACACTTTCCTCTTTCCTTTCATCCTCTTGCAACACCAACAGCCGAAGCATCTGAATGCGTGGCTGATCTAGGAGGCAACAAGGCCTTCTGGAAATTCCACGATGATGTTTTTGCAGCAATGCCAAATGTCACCGTTGAAGGGCTTGGCTCGTTTGCATCAAAAGCTGGCGTCAATCAGGGAGCATTCAAAAAGTGCTATGATGCGCGAAAGTTTAAAGCTAAAGTTGAGGCTCAGTTTAATGAGGGCTCAACTGCTGGAATTGCAGCAACCCCAACAAGTGTCATTTATGACATGAAGACAGGAAAAACCGCTGTGATCGAAGGTGCACAGCCCTTGCCACAAGCAAAGGCAGTCATTGACGGCTTGATGAACTAACAACAAAGATCATCACATAAAAGACCTCCGGAAGGGGGTCTTTTTTGTTTTGGGTAAGAGAGGTTAGATATGTGGTTCCTCTACATCTTTTTGCACTGTAGAGATGGTAATAATGGAGAGGGAGCGGAGTGTTTTAAAGAGTGCAATCGTGAGCATCATCTCGAGCAAACGCAGTGGCAATACAACAGTTTGCATCAGAAGAAAGACCGTACTCGCAACGAGTAGTGGAGCAAAAAACAGATAGGATTGTGCTTGAATATTGAGAAGTTGGGCGATGAGGGGATAAACATCCTCAAGAACAGGTTCTATGTCCACTTTTCCATCTGACATGATTCGTGCCTTTGTTACATCTATAGACTCTGCTGGTAAGCCATACACAGTCCCCGTGCGTTGATCTGCCATTGTATCAACTGTTTGCTGAAGGGACGCATGAAGTGCTTTTTCTCGCATTTCAGGGGTGAGACGTGCAAGGATAGACT
>CAZPDN010000043.1:2670-5218 GCA_964585435.1 uncultured Gammaproteobacteria bacterium | reverse complement strand
GAGTCCGCTTTTTTGTCTCTCTTGTTGCACAGATCGCACAATTTCACGAGCCTCTCCTTCTGCCTGAAGCTCCGGAGTAATTGTCGTATCGAGTTTCATCATTAATTCAGTCAAGGTGGTGTCTGGCTGTGAATGGATGTGCTTGATGTTGAGCTCAGCCTGCACAAGTTGCCACAATCCATCCTTACCTTCGAGACTCCACGAGCTTGGATAAGAAACGGTTGCCAGTGCAAGTGGTTGTTTTACCTTGATACCTGCTTCCTTGCGGAGCCGGTTTCCAACCTCTGCCACCAATCTTACACGCTCCATGTCTGTTATTGACTCCATATCAACCGTCTCTTGAATCCTTGGCCATGAAGCAAGATGTACCGATTCTTCACCAGTAAGGTTAGTGTAGATCTCATCTGTAACAAATGGAGTAATTGGAGAAATGATCACCATAAGATGAACGAGCACATAGTGCAGTGAGTGATAAAATTTCTGCTTGTCCTCTGCATCATCGGATCCTGACCATACGCGATCTCTACTTCGTCGAATATACCATGTTGAAATATCGTCAATGAGTGACTCAACAGCAGATGTCACTGAACGAGCATCATAACTTTCATATGATTTTTCAGCGTCAGTAATCACCTGATGTAATCTCTGAATGATCCATTCATCAAGAGCACCTAGTGCTGTGGGCCTTTGCGGTATACCAGAAGCGAAATAGCCATCCAGCGTTGCGTAATCAACAAAGAATCTGTAGATATTCCACACCATCAGCAAAAACGATCGCCTGACAGAATCTCCAATTTTGTATCCAAACAACATGTTTTCAGAAGGATTAGATCGTGCATACATCCAGCGCATCACATCAACCCCGATTTTGTCCGCACCCTCATTGAATTCAATAGAATTACCCCAGCTTTTGTGCATAGCTCGACCATCCTCTGCCAAAAGCGTTCCAAAGCCAAGAACATTCTTGAATGGAGGCTCATTTTCAAGCGCGGTAGACATTGCCAACAAGGCATAAAACCAATTTTTGAACTGTCCAGGAAAACTTTCTGTAATAAAGTCCGCTGGGAACCATTTTTTCCATGCTTCTTTATCTGTACTATAGAGTGGCTCCATATTTGTATCAGAAATGGTTGAATACGGCACAATTCCTGCATCCAACCATGGATTTCCCACATCCCCAACTCGAGAAAGTGGAGCGGAACACGTGGGGCATGCAATTTTGACAAGATCAATGAAAGGCTTGTGGGGTGATTTTCCTTCAAATTCAGCCCAACCTTCCACAGCTTTGGACTGCAGTTCATCTTTCCCTCCCAGTACCTCAAAAGTACCACACTCAGGACATTCATAAATTGGCAGAGCCAGCCCCCAGTATCTATTCTTCTTGCTAATCAGCCAGTCAGACATATGATTGAGCCAATCCAATTCCCTATCCAAACCAAATTCGGGCATCCAATGGATCTTTTGAGCATTTTCAATCATCATCTCGCGAAATGTCTTTTGAGTCGTTTGAGAAGGCTTATCCATGCTGATGTACCACTCGTCAGCCACTTTCCATACCAATTCTGTTTTACACCTCCAACATGCTGGATATCTGTGGGTGTATTGAAGACTCTTCAAGAGATACCCTTCGCGTCGAAGCACATCGATGATGATTTCGGGATGCTTTTTTGCATTGTTCCCGCTTAAATCACCCAATCCATCCATGTACGAGGCGTCATCATTGATGACCTCGATGACTGGCAAGCCATGCTTTTTTCCCAAATGGAAATCTTCTGTTCCCGCACCTGTTGCCACATGGAGCAAGCCTGTACCTTCATCTGCATTTACCAAATCTGAGGCGTCTACAACTGTGTGAAGTCTGTCCGAATCCTCACGCACGCGCGATACGCGCTCACATGAATCATAATATGTGTTGTATTCGAGTCCACACAACTGGGATCCCGGAATATCCCGCACATGTGTCCATTCATCCTCAACGCCTTGGAAAACATATGCATCTATTGCGAGTGTTTGCTTTTTGATCTGTCTTGTTGGAACATTACCTTCTGCATCTTTGTGAAGAAAAATGATTTGTTTTCCACTCGTATTTCTCCAGACGCCATAGGTATAAGATGTGTTCACACCTACTGCTACGTTTGCGGGCATCGTCCATGGGGTTGTGGTCCAAATGAGCAACGATGTGTCCTTCCAGTCGCCAGAGGTGATAGGAAACATGACAAAGACAGATTCGTGCGTTGCTTCTTTGTAATCCTCTGTCAACATCTCGTGCTGAGATATTGCTGTTTCACAGCGAGGACACCACGGTACGGTGTCATGACCCTTGTATATCCAACCGTGCTCTTTGCATGTTTTGAGGAAGTGCCAGATCATGTAGTTGTTCGCATCTGACATGGTAAAGTATGATCTATCCCAATCCATAAAATACCCAAGGCGTTTGGATTGATCTCGTTGAACTCCTGCAAACTTCTCGACTCGATCCTTACAGAGCTGTACAAAATGTGCAACTGACGCAATCTTGTCACCATCCACGAGATTTTCTATGTCCTTT
>CAZPDN010000043.1:0-2660 GCA_964585435.1 uncultured Gammaproteobacteria bacterium | reverse complement strand
CGGTTGATAGTAGCCTGAGGACCTTCCTGGATACGGATCTCGAGGGCGATAGAGTCGTTTTCAACCTCTACTTCCACCCATAGCCCCTGACAATCAAATCCATTTTGAAAACGTTGGCGAGCTCCTTTGAGATTGTGAAAGCGTTGCCACAAATCTTTGTACGACCTCCCCCATGCATGATGAACACCCATTGGATTGTTAGCTGTTATAGGACCATCAAGAAAAGAGTAATATGTTGTTGAAGAATCGTTTTTGTGAAGATATTTGTCAACCAGTCCAGTCTCATACCATTCCCCGAGCATCTCTCGCTCCATTGCTGGGAAGTCTGGCTTAGGGTCAACTGGCTTAAATTGAGACATGGATCTATTATAACTGAAACTCTGGATTTTGGAATAGAAATGAGATATACTATGGGGCATGAAAAATGATCACGAGACACGAGTCAAGAGGAGTGCAGAGCGTATTGCAGATGAACTCCCAGAACACATCAGAAGATGGATTGATAGGGAAGATGTTGCTCAAGATATTGCTGAAGCCAGGCTTAGAAATCCTGGTCATAAATTTGGTCGCATTGCAAGAGATGTTCAACGCAATTTGAGAACGAAAGGCAAACGATTTGCAGATCCTCCGATTGTTGAGGCAAACACTGACGTGCGTCCAACCGAAACAGCTAGCATACCGGAATTGTTTTGGAGTGAAGTCAGGCTTGCACTGACAACACCATCATCACCGACCTCTTCACCTGAGATAAAGAAAAGCGCAGGAACGATCTTTGGTATACTTTCACTCTTATATCGAGGCGGTAGCACGAGAGAAGAGGTTGCTCAAGACTTGAAAATTGACTTACAACACGTAAGAGAAATACATGATGCCACTGTTCGAGGTTTTAGAGGCCGAGGACGCGTCCACCGCTTTCGATCGTTTCTAGAGGATTAATTATCACACGTTACAACCGCTGGGTAAATCTCACTTTGAACCTGTTTATCCGTAGTTACTCTCCAATACAGTGTAGTGCCACATGTAAAGTCATAATAATCTATAGAGGATGTTGTGAGAGGTGCAGATGATCCTTGAGCAAATCGGAGGTAAATATTCTTCTGAAAAAAGTCATCAGTAGATACATCAACTGTATAATACTGGTTTTCCTGATCATGCTGAAAATCAAATATTGCTGTTTTCTCCCCTAGTGAGTTTATATGCATATCCGCTTTCATGTTAAGAAATGGAGATTGATACTGCGAACTTTTGCCTGACACATTCTGATCAGACTCAACAGTGACATTTGCACACACTCTTCCCTGCTTATGAATTGCAAAAGGATCTGATGGACCATCAAAATCAAAACTCACCTCTCCCTGCTCTGTTTCAAAATCCATGCATAGTTCATACGTGTTTGGTGAAATGACTCGATAAAAATACTCCTTCTTTGTAGACGGATCAATGTAAGTCACACCTTCCACATTGGTCAAGGATTTCGGTAAAGCGGAATTTGATGTGTGGTAGGTTTCTATATTTTTAATAATCTCCTGAGAATGCTTGACTCTAAACTCATCATTTCTCACTCCTGATGAAATGAGAGGACTCTCAACCATAATCAAACCCGTAATTGTGACCACTAACGTTAGAACTGCGAGGCCCCAAATAAATATGACATGATTACGCAGAGAGTTCATGTTTGTTTCGAGATATTAACTGAGAAAAATACCAGAATATCAAGCCTGATATTCCAGCAGTGATAGTAACGTGAACAAAAGAATTGAGGGTACTTGTTCCCTCAATAAAAGAGAGTACAACAGATATCAGTTTTAGGACTAAAAATATAAATGTAATCGTTAATGTTAGATAGGTGAAAAGTACATTTACTGAGCGCGAGGCAATCCTTCGTGTGATTATCCGCCTTTTAGTAATTGCATAAAACAACCATCCAAAAAAAGGAAAAGACACTATGAGTGATGCTAAGAGATATCTCATTCCCGACATACCCCATGACCCGTATGCAGACGAACCAAGATCAGAGTGTATCCACTTATCCGTAAAAATATGTAATATAACTGCCAAGCTAGACGAATATATTCCCATACTGATAAACATTAGGATGCTTAGGAATGTCTCATAGACTTCTGAGTGAGTTTTTTCAAGCTGAATAGGTGCTGGAACTGGAATTTGGGACTGAGGACGAAGGGATTGCTGTACTTGTTCGACACTCCAACCTGCAGTTGTTAACTGTAAAGATATATCCTCATCTGAGACACCCTGAATACGAGATTGTCGAATAAATGAATCCAGCTCTGTTGAGGACATGCTTCATCTTCCCAAAAAATATACCAAAATACAAGCACTGTTTACTACGAAGTTCTTCTCCTGAGGAAAGCCGGTGTATCAAACTCGTCTTGGTCCGCCACCGTTTCTTCTCGCGCAGAGAATGCAGGGTTTTGAAATGTCTGCTGAGAGGGAGTTTCTTCTTGCTTGGGTGCAGGAGATATGGGGGCCACATCTTCGTCTTGTGAACGCATCATGGGTCGTTCGCGGCGGAGCCCGCCAATCGGATAGCGTGTTTCATCGATCCGTGTTGCAATAACAGTAATGCGAACCTGATCAACCATCTTTTCGTCTACAACTGCGCCGAAGATAATATCTGCGTCGGGGTCTACTGTTTTAGC
>CAZPDN010000042.1:0-5377 GCA_964585435.1 uncultured Gammaproteobacteria bacterium | reverse complement strand
CACATGGTTTCTGGAATATTCACCCATCCATGCTTCCTCTCTACAGAGGATCCGCACCTACAGCGTATCCACTCTTGCTCGGGGAAGATTCCTCTGGCTGTTCGCTTATGAAGATGGATGCATTAATGGACCATGGTCCGATTATTGCTCAAGATTCGTATCCCATCTCACAGACAGACACTCAACTCACACTACTTAACAAGCTTGCAATTGTTGGCTACAATCTCTTTCGCTCTCATATTGTTGAGCTAGCTGAAGGCAGGCTTCACGGCGCCCAATTAGCAGTACAAAACGATTCTCTCGCCACCTTTACACGCATGCTTACACGAGATGATGGCTTTCTAGAGCTCTCTCTGATCAAGAAAGCTCTTGCCAAAGAACGCATTCCAACTGAAGAATTCCCCCTCTTGCTTCGCACGTTTATTTCACAGAATACTGTAAATGAATTCCCCATTCCGTATGCGCACTATATTGTCTTCAACATGTATCGGGCCTTGCATCCATGGCCAGGCATATGGACAAGTGTTCAGCATCAGGGCTCTGCAAAGAGGTTAAAGATCCTTGACCTTGCACTTGAGAACGATGCACTCGTCATCAAAACAGTCCAACTTGAAGGAAGACAACCCACCCCTTTCACGCAGGCTGTGCTATCATAAAGACATGAGAATCTCCGTCGCTATTGCTTCCATTAGCCAAGACCTGTACCTGCAACGAACCATCGACTCTGTGTACGCATGGGTAGATGAAATCGTACTTGTGTATTGCTCACCCCAAGACGAACTTCTGGACTCCGTGTTACACAAGGACATCGACCACAAAATCAAGCTCACCTTGTCAGAAAATCATCCCATGTTCCATAAAAACAAACAGAAAGCGATTGATCTCTGCACGGGAGACTGGATCCTTCAGCTTGATTCTGATGAAGTAGTCACTCCAGAACTGCGAGATGAAATACGTCAGACTATTTCCCAAACAGAAACAGCATCGGCATACTGGATACCTCGCCTCAATCACTTCCTTTCAAGACCTCTGCGAAAAGGAGGACAATATCCAGATAAAACAATCCGTCTCTACAGACGAGGAAAAGCACATCTCCCGTGTGTATCCCTGCACGAACAGGTTCAGGTTCAGGGCTCTGTGGAAAGCTTAAACAATAACCTGCTCCACTTCCCTTACCCAACATTTGCCGTCTATGCGCGAAAATGGATCAAATATGCTGCAGATGAAATAGATCCCAACGAAGTGAAAAACTTTTCTGTTAATCCCTGGAGCATGATTCAATTCTTCATCATCAAGCCAAAAATATGGTTCTTGAAAACGTATATGAGACATAGAGGATACGTAGATGGATTCCCTGGATTTGTCTTTTCCCTTTTTTCCGCATTGCGGTTTTGGTTGATATATGTAGCAATGTGGGAGCGAAAGCACACAAAAAAATGAGCACATTCACCATCTATGACCCCAGCTCTCAGGACAAAACCGGAGCATACAGAGGCGCTGGAAGAAATATTCAAGCTCTCAAAGAGAATATTTCAGATGTGGCTCGATTTGTCACGCATTTGGATGAAGTCCATCCATCAGACACACTCTTTATCCCCCTCTGGAGACCCTTTCAGAAGCCCCTTCTCTCGAAACGAATTGCAGAAAGGCAGATTTTGTGGCTGTACGACGTGATTCCTCTTAAATTTCCCGAACATTTCCCTGTTGGTATACGAGGTAGATGGTGGCTCTACCAAAACACCCGCTCGCTCCATGTGTTTGATGACATACTAACCGTCTCGCATCATTCAAAACACGACATTCATTCTTATCTTGGAATTGATCTCAAACATATTCATGTAGCCCCAAACACAACCAGCTCCCTTTTTTTCAACAAGCCCGTTCCACTTATTTCAAAAAAGGACCTGCACACAAAATACGCTCTGCCAAACAAACCATATGCTGTGTATGTTGGCGATTCAAATTGGAATAAAAATTTACCACATATGGCACTGGGAGTCATCGAATCAGGTATCATCTGCGTCTGTGTGGGGAAAATTTTTGAGAAGATCAACACGCTCAGATCTCTACCACATGAACAGCAGGAACAGCACATTCAAGCGATGATCCACCCAGAGGAAAGACCCTTGAGAGATTTTATCAAGCTTGTGTTGCACGATGATCACTTTATCTTTCCAGGCTATGTTCCCGATGAGCACATGCCTTCATTTTTCAAACACGCTCTATGCAATATCCTCTACTCATATGATGAAGGATATGGTTTAAGCTATTTGGAAGCTGCTACGCAAAAATGCCCAAGCATACTTGCGGATGTTGATATTTTCCATGAAACCGCAGAGCAAACAGCTCTTTTCGCAGATCCTCAGAATCCATCCGAGCTTGCACAGCAGATTATGGCTTTGCAAAAGAATCCAAAAAGAGCTCGCCATATGGGGCAAGACGCATATCACAGATCAAAGGAAAGTAGTCCAGAGGCTTTTCGCAAGGCAATTTTGAGACTTATTCAGTAGATGCGCTCATTTCTTCTTGAAGTATGTTGTCGATGTGGTCCCCTGAGACCAATTTCATACGCAATTCCTTTGCGCCATCAAAGTCACGAATATACATGCTGACATATTTTTTCAAGACCTGATCAGGCTTCACTCCGTCACCCCACGTCTGTCGAAACAATTCCATATGCTCCCCTAGAGCCTTTAGACGGGATGTCTTATCCCACTCTCTACGAGTAGGAGAACATGCTTGCACATCATCCATTAAAGCTCTTCCTATCATGACACCATCAACACCGTATTCAAATACCTTTGTGCAGGCTTCTTCATAGGACTGAACGTCACCATTTCCGATGATGACGGTGGTTCGAGAGAGCTTGTTGCGAAGCCTCACAGCTTTCCCAATCTCATCCCAGTGACAGGGCACTTTCGATTTCTCTTCCACGGTACGGCCATGGACGGTGATCGCCGCAAGCTCAAAACCAAGCAAGAAGCCGATCCATCTTTCCGTTTCAATGCTTTTGACTCCAATGCGTGTTTTTACGCTGACAGGTAACCCGCGCGCTCCGTCGATAGTTGCTCGAATGATTTTTTCGGCATGGTCTGGATTGTTAATCAAGGCTCCACAAAGACCCTTACTCACAATCTTTCTCTGTGGGCAACCCATGTTGATGTCAATGCCATCAAACCCCAGTTCTCGAACATATTGAGCACCTTGATAGTAGTTTTCAGGACTGTGACCCCAAATTTGAGCAATTATCGGTCGTTCAATTTCCGGACGATATTTCAGACGTGTAATTACCCGTTGTTTGCCAGCAGAAAACACACCATCCACGTTCGTGAACTCCGTAAAAAAGATCGATGGTCGTCCATATTTCGCCAACATCTGCCGAAACACCGTATCCGTCACCTCCTCCATGGGCGCTTGGACAATAAGTGGTTTTGGCAAGTCCTGCCAAGGATTTTTCATGAAAGTAGTATAGCATGCAACTTGGTTATCAGCATGATGTTTACAATAAAGAAGGGCACGCTTCAGGGCAAAGCTGCCCTTCTACGTGCCCGGATGCACTGTTCAGAGGATGTTTGCAAAACAAAAAAATAGCCCGCCCCCGTCTCAAAGAGACGAGGACGGGCTTGGTTTCAGATCCGACTTGCCGGTCTTCGAACGCCGTTCACGACCTGATTGCTGGAGAAGAGTCCTGAGAAGACCACCTCCAGAGACAGGAGGACGATGAACTGAAGCATGAAGATCGATATTACTCGAGCCATCATGCCATCCTGCATGTCCTTCCACACGTGGACTACAATCCCCGTCACTGCCAGGACGGAGATGTAGATGGCGTGCATGCGACCTCTCGTGCCATCTCTCTTCCGGAAAAGCACCAGGATGATCATGCAGGGCACGATCAGTCCAGACAGCATTTCAAGCACATCCTCGGAGAGGAAAGCGCTGAAAATCACTGCTAGCACTACTGCCAAAGTGCCTACCACCAACGTCTGCGTGGAGAATCCGCGCATGTTGCTCCAGTCCAGAAGACCGTACAACATCAAGGCGTACCCCGATCCGAACAAGCACACTGTCACAAGATCCACAGCTGGTGTCGTTGCCTCACCCCAGGTCAGACTCATCGCACAGACCCACAGCGAGACCCCGACGGGGATGTTTCCCATCCCCAACTGGAATCGTCTGGATGCCCAGACGGACACGATGGCGACAACATTCATTATCGCAGTGCCACGAACAAGCCTCCGATGCTGGATGCGTCGAACATGAACATGTGTGACACTCCTTACAAAGTGCTGTTTGCAAACATCTCACAGAAGCCATTCCTCTGTGTTGGTCTGCTGCGGTATTGCACTATGGGTCTTGACGGGAGTCAATATATCCTGATCTATACCTCAACCTGTTATAATAACCCCTATGCTCAAAGCTGGAATCGTCGGCCTGCCCAACGTCGGCAAATCAACCCTCTTTAATGCGCTCATGCGCAAAGAGTCTGCATTGGCGGCAAATTACCCCTTTGCAACCATTGATCCCAATGTGGGAATCGTGGATGTGCCCGATCACAGACTTCAGATATTGGCAGATATTGTCCAGACTCAAACAATTACGCCTGCAACTGTGGAGTTTTATGATATTGCTGGGCTTGTACGAGGGGCTTCACAGGGAGAAGGGCTTGGAAACAAGTTCCTCAGCCACATCCGCGAAACAGGGCTCATATGCCATGTGGTGAGACTGTTTGAAGACGGTGATATTATCCATGTAGAATCTTCTCCAAATGCTGTTCGAGATATCCAGACCATAGAGACAGAATTGATTTTGGCGGATCTGGCGACTCTCTCAAACAAAAAACAACCAAAAGGCTCCGCTCCCAAGGAGCTTCTTGTAGAATGGGAATTGGTGCTATACCTCACAGAACACCTCAACAATGGTATTCCTGCACGCATGCTGGGGCTCTCTGACGACCAGCGAGCCATTCTTAAAAGCATGAATCTTCTCTCCCTCAAGCCCGTGCTGTTTGTTTTCAATGTATCCGAGAATCAGCTAGCTCATCAAGAAGACACGCACACCACTATCCGCACCGTCCTGGAAGAAGCAAATGTGTTCCCAGCTGATTACATCATGATGAATGCAAAACTCGAACACGAACTTGTTGCTCTCGATGATGCTGACCGCATGGAGTACATGTCCCAATTCAACATTACGCAACCAGGACTCAATTTGCTTATTCAAAAAGCATATGAACATCTCGGACTCATGTCCTTCCTCACAGCAGGCGAAAAAGAAGTAAGAGCATGGACAATTCCACAGAACTGCCCAGCCCCACAGGCCGCTGGGACAATCCACACAGACTTTGAAAAGAAATTTATCAAGGCAGAAGTGGTTT
>CAZPDN010000041.1:0-5480 GCA_964585435.1 uncultured Gammaproteobacteria bacterium | reverse complement strand
AGCTTGAATTGTTGCTTTAATCTCAACAGGATGATGTGCATAGTCATTTATGACAACATAGTCATTATCAGAGTAGAGGATCTCAAATCTCAGTTTAGAACCTGTAAATCCTTCCATCAAGCGAGCTGACTCTTGAACGTCTAGGTCCAATTCGTCAATCATAGTCAGCACACCACATGCATTGAGAACATTGTGGCGTCCTGGCACCCCCACTTTCAGAGTGATTTCACGACCATCTTCAAATCGAACTGTATTGCCTATTACGCGAACATTGTTATGCTCTGCCACGCCATACGAGCGAGAGCGCAGACCCTCAATACCTTCCACAACTTCCCTTGCATTGTCATCATCTCCACAGTAGACAACCATACCACCTCTATCACGGATCTTCATAAAAAATTCCCGATAGACTGCTTTGATAGCATCAAGTGATGGGTACACATCAACATGATCGAGATCAATATTGAGACATAAAGCATGTGTAGGACTGAGGTATAAAAAGCGTGCTGTATTGTCTATGCCAGGTGAAGCAACATATTCATCTGCCTCTACGACAAAATAGTCCGCACCCGTATGATCGCCACCAAGGAGTCCAGAAAAAGAAGCTGAACCCACCTGATATCCGAGTTTCAAGCCCATATGATGCATCACATATGCACACATTGCAGATGTAGTTGTTTTCCCATGACATCCACACACTGCTACAGACGTTGTGTAGAGCTCCATCACCATTCCCAATGCCTCTGCATGTGTGTATACTGGAACTCCGCGCTCACGTGCCTTGTCCACTTCTGGATTGTGGAGGCCTCCATGAGCCCCTGTAGTAATAAGCATATCTATTTCTACGGGTAGGTTTTCAACATGAAAGCCTACTTTTCTTTCAACGCCAATGGCATCAAGAAGGTCATCCGTCGGAAATCGCGTCTCGACATCTGAACCTGTCACCTGCTTACCCATCTTCACCAACAGCGTTGCAAGTGAAGCCATGCCAAAACCCTTGATACCCACCATGTATATAGATTGAGCTTCGTATATAGTCATTTTGAATGGTTTCGTAAAGCCAACTCGACACCTTTATAATCATCCCAAGGATATTCCTTTTTTCCACGAGCAAGACTTTGCTCATGACCTTTTCCTGTCACCAAAACAGTGTCACCCTTGCGAGCAAGTAAAATAGCAAGGTCGATAGCCTTTTCTCTATTTTTAACAATGGTGAATCGTTTCAAGCCTTTGCCTTCATCTTCCATCTGATGAGGCTCGACAAATACAAATCCGTTTTCGTACAACCCAGCGCTTATCGCTTGAGCTATGTTCATAAAGTCTTCTGTTCTGTAATCTTCCTCCGTCACAACAACGAGATCAGCGTATTCTCCACTGGCTCGCCCCATATCTGGCCTTTTTGCTGAGTCTCGTAATCCTGCACTTCCAAACACATGGATAGTGCGGCCCCCGTCCGCCTGGCATGAAGATAAGAGTTGTCGAATTGAATTGGGTGTATGCGCGAAATCAATAAGCACCTTAAACTGCTTATCGTATACTGTATCAAACCGACCCTTTGGCAAAGCGAATGTCGAGATGTGTGGGAGGATGTCGTTATCCGTCAGTCCCAATTCTCGGCACACTGCATACGCTGCCATGATATTCTGTTTGTTGAATTCCTCCTGCATGGTTGTCTCAAGACCCTTTGGCCAGACGTAATCAGCTGATGCGTCATGTACTGAAAAGGTTTTAAAGGGATGTTTTTCACTCTCCAATATGCCCGCGACGAAAGAGAAACATGTTGCATCCTTGTTGAGACACGCATGTTTCGATCGCAGAAGAAGTTCCGTTTTGGTTTGTTGATAGGCTTCAAACGTTTTGTGATAATCAAGATGTTCCGGTGTGATGTTAGTGATCACTGATGTATCAAAATCTATCCCCGTAACACGATGTTGATCGATGCCGTGGGATGTGGTTTCCTGCACAAAAAATTCACACTTTTTCTCTACAGCCTTGGCAATGTTTTGTTGGATGGCCCAAGGATGTTGCGTTGTTACGTGCAGTCCTGTATCAGCAATGTCTCCCGCAATATCAGCGTAGACTGTTGTCGATACAGACGTGGACCTACCTGCTTGCGTGAGAATATGGTAGATCAGATGTGATGTTGTCGTCTTTCCATCTGTACCTGTTACACCAATAACTCGAATGCGCTTTGCTGGGAAGCGATAATAGGCACATGCAAGCATGGCATTGATGTAATGGAGTGAATTTTTGATTCGACGTTGTAGTGTGTGAAGCATAGGTTACCTTGGACGTATATTATACTCAACAATGAGGTCTGTTACTATGTCGAAAAACAACGGCGCGGACGTTTCAGATGCCCAGGGTGAAGTGGCGGGCTGATGCAGTGTGACAAGCATAATGAGCTGAGGATTTTCAACAGGCACAAAGCCGATAAATGAAGCGTTTGTTTTAGACGCGTCGTAAGCACCACTCACTGCAATCTGCGCTGTTCCTGTTTTCCCACCAATCTCGTATCCTGCAGGCACTTTCCACTTTGCCTCACCATGAAGCACTACATCACGAAGCATGGATCGAATCTGCGCCGAGGCCTTGTCAGATATTACTCTTCGAATCTTTTTGGGTTTAATTTTCTGCACCTCACCATTATCAGCGATCATCTCCCCCACGACATATGGTTGCATAAGCCACCCACCATTTATAATAGAAGAGAACGCTGTGATCATCTGAATTTGAGATACAGCTATGCCCTGACCAAACGTGGCAGTCGCAAAATCGATGTCATACCAAGACCTAAAGGGCTTTAAATTACCAGCTACTTCACCTTGTACATCAATACCTGTTTTCTTTCCGAATCCATACGACTCAATTGCATCAAAAAGTCTTTTCTTACCAAGCTTTTCACCGATAAATACCATACCCACATTGGATGAATTCTGCAGAATTTGTGAAATAGTCACCTTGCCATGATATTCGTCGTTCCATGTACGAATGAAGTATTTGCCTTTTTTAATCGGGCCTTTTTCGTCATACGTGTCATCGGGTTCTATAACTCCTGCATCTAGAGCAGATGCGACGACAAGAGGCTTGAAGATGGATCCGGGCTCAAAAACATCTGTAACAGCTGGATTTTTGAATTCATTTTCTGTAAATGAAAAATACTCTCGGGGATCAAAATCAGGCACGCACGTCAGAGCATAGATGGCCATGGTCCGAGGATCAGCTACTGTTACACATCCACTTTTTGCCTGATAGCGCTCAACAGCTTGCACCAATTTTTCTTTTGCAATGCGCTGAGTGTTTTTATCAAGTGTCAAAACCAGTTTACGACCATCCTCTCCTTCGAGTTTATCCTGTGTGCCTATTGCAATAGGCCTCCCCAGCACATCCCGTTCTGTTTTCAATATGCCAGGTAAACCTTCTAAGTCTTTGTTGTAATATCCTTCTAGCCCAAAATAACCAATTGCATCACCATCATCGTCCTTACCCACAAATCCAAGCAAATGAGCAGAAAGTGAAGCTTCAGGATAGAATCGACGAGACGTTTCGTCAAAGCCCAAGCCATGAATTTTCAATCGCTCAATACGTCGCTTTTGATCCTGAGAGACATCTCTGTCCAACGCTACCCACGACTTATTCGTATCAAGCCGAGCTGAAAGCGTTGCCTCTCCCACAGTAAGAATTGGATCGAGCCTGTTTACAAGATCAAGTTTATCTATCGTCAGTACTGTGGTCTCAGCAAACAGGTCATAGCGGGCTTGATTGATCACGAGGGGCTCACCATGTCTTTCTGTGATAATTCCACGCTTAGGAACAATGCGTACCGTCCGGAGATAATCATTGGACTCGAAACTATCTGGAGAGAGCACCTGAATGTACAATAATCGAGCTACAATAATGCAGAATGTGCAACACACTGCGACAGCAAGAATCTTGAGGCGAATCATACCCTATCGTACCAGAGCGTATTCCTGTGAATCAAGGTAGATTGGCTCAGCTTCCTTTGTAAAACCCATGCTTTGTGCAATTACTGAAAGCTGTGTAAGGGAGTCCTGCGTATACAGCGTCTGAGATAACTCCTCGTTTTGAGTTCGCAGAGCGCGCGTTTCCAATTCAAGGTTAGCAATTTTGTCTGAAAGCAACACGGATTGAGCAAAAAGAACAATATTTCCAACAAGTACACCAACTAAAAAGATACCAAACATCATGCGTTTCATATGTTTTTTGTCATAACTCGTAATAATGCGGATCGCTCAAAGGAGCGTCCAGATCGGGACTTTAGAGCCTTGCTCGTGGTCGTAACACCATGTTTGCGCGCCCATTTTTTTACTAATCTATCTTCTGAAGGATGAAACGTCAGAGTCACGATTCGTCCTCCAGGAGCTAGAAGAGCCAATGCGCCAAGCAATCCCTGCGTAATATTTGCGTATTCATGATTAACTTCCACACGGAGAGCCTGAAACACACGAGCTACAGACGTGGCATCGCGTGTTACAGATTGGATCACAGCACGTGCGTCACCAACTGTTGCAATCGGGTTTATACGACGGGACTGGACAAAAGCATGAGCAATTGCCCGAGAATGGATTTCTTCAGCGTTTCTCGTAAAGATTTCATATAATTCATCTTCTGAATAATGTGTAACGATGTCAGAAGCAGTTGTGGTAAGAGATGGGTCTATGCGCATATCGAGCATTTCCTCATCCCTTTCATAGCTAAATCCTCGGCCAGAATCCCGAATCTGCCACATAGAGAGTCCGTAGTCAAACAACACACCATCCACATCTGCAAAATCATTGTTTTGAGCAACAGATGCAATATCAGCATAGTTAGCGTGTACAAGGGTGATGCGTGGGTCTGTCACATGCTTTGATTGCTCCGCAAAAGAATCCGCATCCCATTCCAATGCAAGCACAACTCCACCTTGCTTGCTTATTTCGTTGCTATGTCCACCCATACCATATGTAGCATCTACATACTTCTTTCCTGCCTGAACATTGAGGAGTCTGATTGTTTCTTCGAGCATGACGGGTGTGTGCATAGTTAGTTTGTATCTTGAAGGGAGTACCCATTCCAGGATGCTTCGTCCCACAACTCGAAATGATCTCCAACACCGATTACTTTTACAACGTCGCTCTGGAGATTGAGAAACTCAAGAAGAGATTTAGGAAGAACCACGCGACCTTGTTCATCTATAGCTATTTCAGAAGCGCCGGAGAAGAGTTTGCGCCTGCGATCTATATTGTCTGTATCAAGCAGTGAAACCTTCATAAGATCCCGACTGCGCACATCCCAATCCGGTCGAGCATACCCTGCCAAACACATATTAAATCCTTTCGTGAGAATACATTCAGAGCCAATCAAACACTCTCTAATTTTCTTAGGCAAGGCAACCCTGCCCCCCTCAGTAACCTTGATTGTATATTCACCAAAAAACACCATTCATAACCATTCTACTCCATACTTTTCACGTCTGTCAA
>CAZPDN010000040.1:0-5944 GCA_964585435.1 uncultured Gammaproteobacteria bacterium | reverse complement strand
GTCATATATATTCTCTCCCTCGTCAGTCGTAACGTGTTGAGGTACTAATGAGAAAGTATCTCTAAAACTTTTGCAAGCGAGATGTCTATTATACCCACAAAAAGGCCTACAATCAAGGATAATGTGATGACGGTGACCGTCAGCTCCACAACTTCTTGACGTGTTGGCCAACTTACTTGCTTAAGTTCTTCTTTGATACCGAACATTTTCATATTGTATCACAAATTGCTATACTCAATAGCATGTATCAAAGATCGATAGCACAGACTTTATTACTCCTCTGCACAGTATGCGTATCGTTCGTGCTTTCACATTGGCTTGGAGCCATCTACCAAGCTGAAATTATCGCATTTGCATTCATTGTGTATGTGTTTGTTCGCAGAATGAGACAACGTCAACATGCATCTTCATCGATGTCACGAAGGCATTTTTTTTATGCTCATATTCTCACGCTGATTTTGCTCACGATCGTCCTGTCTACAGGAGGTCTAGGTTCACCTTACTTTTTCCTCATGTATTTCTTGCTGTTTGGTATAGCGCTTCTTGTAGAGCCCATGACTTCGGCTTTTGCAACGCTTGCAATAGTTTTTCTTTTCATTCCATATCTATCAGTCAATTTTCAGTCTTTCCACATCGTTTCCCTTTTTTCCTTGCCTCTTATGGTGCCCTTTGCACTCTTGATGGGTTCCGCATATAAAACACGAGAGACATTGATTGCACAGCTACAAGAGGCACAAAAAGAAACATCTACTGTTGAAACAGATGCACTGATGTTTGTCTCAACGGTTGTGAGAACACATGTTGACTCACTTATTGAACATGCTCAAGATTACACGCCAGACTCGAAAATGGCAGAAATTCGAGGTACAGCACGGCGCCTACGCAAATTAATTGACGCATTTGTTCGCTCATACTCATGATCAGATTCGTATCAGTACTATTTTCTGTAATGTTGCTGGTGTTTGTGCATGGGGTATATGCTCAAGATGGAACACTGCGATCTACTCAATTTCGTATAAAAACGGGCAATGTAAATTTTGGTTCAGGCACACCATCTTCAACAAGCTATTCACTTGGCACGACACTTGGTCAAATCGCTGCGCAAGAGTTTAGCTCATCAGGATATGTGGTTAAAGCAGGATTTCAATACATACATAGCATCATTCCCTTTGGCTTGAGCATATCTGACACAAGCATAACCCTTGGTACCCTTGCTCCAGATACTCCCGCAACTGCAACCACGGACGTGTCAGTTTCGTTTGGAGGAGCTGGGCAATATCTCGTTACTGCTGAGGAGATCGGACCAATGACGAGTCAAGGAAGTGATACAATAAGTGATACAGCTTGCAATGGAGGTGCTCAAACGTGCACCGAATCATCTGCTGATGTGTGGACATCGAGTACGGCATATGGGTTTGGATATTCTATGTCAGGCGATGGGGCGCCTGCTGACTTTATCGATGCAACATACTTTCGACCATTTGCAAACAGCCTTGCCACTGAAAGCCCTGAGGTTGTCATGAGCTCAAACAATGTCACAGCTTCTGGGGAAGATACTGCAACTATGACATTCAAAGCTCTTATCTCGTCTACACAACCTGCAGGAACATATACCACTGTTATTCGTTTTGTAGCGACACCAAGTTATTAATATGAAACATATCTTCACGATCGTAGCATTGCTTGTAGGGCTCTTGAGTGTACCGCAATTCGCACGTGCACAATCCATCTCTCTTTCTGTTCAGCCTCCCCTTGTCGAGGCAGCAATCAAGCCTGGAAAGTCAATCTTGGTCGGATTTACAGTCGCTAACACAGGTGATCCATCCATCATTTCTGCTCACGTAAGCACGTTTGTACCTCGAGGTATAGATGGCCATATTGTTCTGACCGATACTCAGGATACACCAATCAGATTCAATCTCGAAAATAGCAACATTGAATTAGGTAAGCCGTTTCTTCTGAAAGATCAAAAAGGACAGCAACTTCTTCTCAAGCTTCGAGTGCCTGAAGGTACACCCGAGGGTGACTATTACTTCACTTTCTTCGTCCAGAATGAACTTGGTAGAAGCATTGAAGGCGTACCTTCTGCACAGACACAGGCACGCGTGGGCGCAAACATGCTCGTGACCGTCACCAAAACAGGAAACGTTGAAGTTTTGGGGAGTATTGGAAAGCTATCTATTACTCCAAGATTTAATGTGAAGCTTTTCGGCAATACATATCCGATTGTTGAATCATCAGATACAATTCCCGTATCCCTCATCTTGCAAAACACAGGCGCAAACATGATAAAACCTCAAGGTTCCTTGAAGTTGCGAGGATCATTCGGCGAGGAGGCAACATATGCTCTTGTTTCCCAGAATATTCTCAAAAAATCATCCCGCCTCATCCAAGCTTCGCAGTCTGCAACCATCCAACCTGAAGCAGTCTCCCGAGACTCAAGCGTGATGCTCAGGGGATTTTTTGTGGGCAAGTACACACTTACCGCGGACGTTAACTTTGGTGATATATCAGAATCCAAATCAGCCACGTTCGTATTCTATGCAATCCCCTATAAGCTCATTGGTGCGTTTCTTATTGTCCTTATCTTGAGTGGGTATGCACTAAAAAAGTTCCGTCAGAGCTAATATCGTACCTCACTTCCCCATCAATTGACGTATACCGAGCAGGTATATGCATCTTAGTAATCATATCGACAACACTTTTGGATGGGTGACCATAGGCATTTTCTTTCCCGACAGACACGACAACCTCTTGGGGGTAGACAAATGAAAGGAATTCTTCTGTCAATCCCTCTCGTGAGCCATGATGAGGAACTTTGAGGATGTGTGCATGTTGGAGAAGCTGATGAGTGGAGTTCTTACTCAATGCCCACGGCGTTGCATCTCCTGTCAAAACAACCTTCGTCCTCCCATACATATATACGCAAATCTGAGAATACGTGTTTTGATCATACCTCACACGCGAGGTCATGTATGATATACCCTCGGATGAGGGCCACACACACCGAATTGATTCTTTATTGCTCAACCGTATCACCGTTTGATGATCTACAAGATCGCGTATGTCAAGCGTGCGTGCGCCCGATTCTTTAACTTTCTGAAGAGTTTTTGTATATGAAGAAGTTGGCATAGAACCAGATGGCTCTACAAACGTCTCAATGCTGTATGATTCAAGTACATCCCGAAGTCCACCATAATGGTCATAATGCATATGAGTCACAAATGCGAGCTCGATTGTTTTATCCATAAAACCCATGTGCCTTCCCAGACACTCAAGCACATCTGATCCACTACCAAAGTCGATCACCACATCTATGCCCTGTGAAGACCTGAAATACAGCGCGTCGCCATTCCCCACATCACACACAACAAACACAACGTCTCGTGAATCCAGCGCACCCTTAAACACAATGAAGATCAATAGAAGCAATAACACAATTGACGTCCACAGCAAGGTATGTATACGAAATGATTCACCCACTATGGATTAAATGAATAAAAAATGTACGGTATGCGAGACATCACATAGATCATCTCAATGACATAATGAAGTAACCCATAACATATTATTGCCGGTATCAATCCAAGTACTGGGTGGATGTATCCCAGAAAAGCTGTAAGAAAGCCAAATATCATGATTGGCGGAACAGCGAATGCAACAAAAATATTTGAGAGAGGCGCAATCACAGATACTTCCCTAAAGTACCAGAATATTATTGGAGCTGTCAGCATTTGTGCTGCAATAGAGGGTCGCAATTCGCTTAGGAAGTAATCCTTGAGGGCTAGGGCAATTCTGACATAGGGATTCCGATCAATATCCTCTTTTTTCCTCGACCCAACCGAACTCCCTCCCCAAAGCATTATTCCCAATGTTGCCGCACACGATAACTGAAATGAGACAGAAGTCAACCATTCTGGCTTGATAACAACCATTATGACCGCAGAAATACACAACAAGTACATTCCTAATGTTTTACGCTCATATACAACAGCCACGAGACTCAGGATGCCCATGACAGCTGCTCGGGTAACAGGAGGATCAGCGCCGACGAACAAGACAAACATGATAATAACTCCAATGCTTAGAAGAGCAGAGAGTTTTCTCCCGAACCCTCGCGTTAGAATACCCACACTTGCTCCCAGAAGCGTAATATTGATTCCAGACAATACCACCATATGAAGAAGCCCTGTGATCTTGATGGCATGTTGAAATGACTCCGAAACATTAAGCTTCTCTCCAAATACTATACCGCTGAGCAAAGACGCATGAGGCTCGGGCAAATACATGCGAAATACGTCTGTGAATATTCGTGTTGGCTCGATATAAACACTACTCATATCGAATTTCGCTCGCAAACTTATGTACAACTGTTTCAGAGAGACCCGATTTACGTATCAGTTCATCCATTGAGGAATATGGTCGATTCTGGATTATTTTCTCTGCTGTAGCAGGCCCTACTCCCGACAATGCATCGAGCTCCTCTTTTGAAGCTGAGTTAATTGAAATCGCAGATTGCGCATTCGCATTCGTTTGTTTTTGAGTCGGCACGATAGACTGACTTTCAATGTAAAAGGTAGCCTCGACAAATGTTCCATCATCAATCTCTGACTTACTAGGAACATACACCTTCTCTTGATCAGTCAAAATACGAGCAAAATTGTAGTTTCTGTTTACATAATCTAGTGCAGCATCCCGATTCATGCCTCCAGCATGCTTTAGAGCATCGCTTAGCCTTGCACCTTCTGCCAGTTCATATGTGCCTGCATGAATAACCGCACCGGACACATCAACGACAATAATTTTTTTGTCTGGACGAGGCTTGGGCGTAGGCGTTGTTCTAGGCACTTGGGGTTGAATAACAGGCTGAGGTGTCGCATCTAATCCATATATGACACCAACAATTATTGTTCCAATAAAGCACATAATCACCGCAAGAACGGCGAGAAATGCGTCTTGCTTGTGGTCGTAAAAAAATAATCTCCATCGAATGAAATACTCTCTCATGAGAACAAGATCTCACAAACACATGAAGAAATTATGAAATCAGAAGAAATGCGGATTAGCCTATCAGGATGCCACGAATCTCTTTGAAAATTGAGAATGCTTCTTGAGAAATCCACTTTCGTCCTACCAAAGATGTAGGCAATCCAGGATCTGTTCTGAGAATTTTAATGTAGGAATACAAAACCTTTGCCATCTTATCTTTCTTTTCAAGATCTTCGGAAAGATACCCGTGCCACTCTTTGAAAAGATTTTTGTACGACAGTTCTAATTCTGATTTGTTCCACACTTTTTCCACGAGCGTATTCATATCGCCGAACATGTGCGTGGATTCAAAAGCCTGAATGTATTGCTCTTCTTCACGTCCGTATACAAGATCCCTCAACGGACCAACGATAGGGTGAGATGTCATCCAAAACGACC
Source organism: uncultured Gammaproteobacteria bacterium (assembly GCA_964585435.1). Lineage (GTDB taxonomy): Bacteria > Patescibacteriota > Microgenomatia > UBA1406 > HO2-37-13b > 2-02-FULL-43-11-A. The sequence continues at coordinate 517 of CAZPDN010000040.1, read as the reverse complement.
TGTGCCAAGGTCCAAGACCCCAGCCCTCCATCTCCCTTCTCAAACGATCTCGGAGATGTCTCTTCTTTTCAGGAATCTCATACGAAATGATTCTCCAAACACCATCCCACTCATCTCTAAAGTATCGCACCGCTGGAAATTCTAAACAGAGCACATAAAATCCTTTGTCCGTAAGTCGATATTCCGAGTATTCGCCATCACCATCTTCTTTCTTTTCAAGAAGTCTATCTTTAAGCATGGCAGAAAGCGTACCCTTTGTCTTTTGATTCAATGTTAAATCAAATAGTTCTAAATACAAAGGCGAGAGTGGTGCAAACCCGAAAGAAATATCACGAGTAAGAAAAAAGAGAAGAAGAAGTTTCGTTCTGCGTTCTTTTACAGGCATTGTTACGTTGGTGATTTAATTACTGTCGTATATAACTTAGCAATCAGATTAACAGACGAGAAATTCTTTGTCAACATATCAGACCCAGTCATTTTCGTCATGACAATCTGTGGTTGACACCCTACATACAAT
>CAZPDN010000039.1:0-5997 GCA_964585435.1 uncultured Gammaproteobacteria bacterium | reverse complement strand
ACTATGGTGATGGACTTGAAGCAGTTGCAGAGACTTCAGATTCTCAAGAGGCTGAACCAACTTCTCAGGAAGTTGCGCCCTTGAGCGATGATGTGTTACTTGATGATGAAGCTGATGATGAAATCACCCAGCTTCCCGTCGAAGACATGTCCGACCTTGATGACATCGAACCCTCTGATGAAGAGCTTGCAGATGCATCTGAAGAACTCGACGAGGAAGAAGTTGAAGATGTAGCTTAATTATTTATTTACTAAGATTATTGTGCCAACCGTAAACCAACTCATAAAACGAAACCGTAAGCCAAAGACGCAAAAAGCGAATGCGGTGGGTTTGAAACACTCATTCAATAGCGTCAAGCGACGAAAGTCTCCTCATATGAGCCCTTTTAAGCGAGGGGTTTGTACTGTTGTTCGAACAATGACGCCAAAGAAGCCAAACTCGGCACTTCGAAAAGTTGCTCGTGTGAAGCTATCAAATGGTTCAGAAATTACAGCATACATTCCAGGTATTGGACATAATCTTGCAGAGCACTCAGTTGTTATGGTCCGTGGAGGTCGCGTGAAAGACTTGCCAGGTGTGAAGTACCACATCGTTCGAGGTGTGTATGATACACAGGGAGTTGATAAGCGTGCTACATCACGATCCAAATATGGTGCTCGAAAACCAACCAAATAATTTATTACTAAACACCTATGCCACGACGAGGATATAAAAGACAACCAGTAGGAGCCGACCCAATTTATGACAGCCATGAGGTGGCTAAACTTATCAACTATGTTATGGTTGATGGAAAAAAGAGCGTTGCTGAAAAGCAGGTTTACGCAGCATTCGAAGCAATTAAAGCAGACGGGCTTGATCCTATGGAAGTTCTCCAAAAAGCAATCTCACATGTGGCACCAGTAAAAGAGGTTAAGCCAAAGCGTGTTGGAGGAGCTTCCTATCTTGTACCAGTTGATACTCGCCAACAGCGAAAAATGTTCCTCGCACTCAACTGGATCATAAATGGAGCGCGATCGCGATCAAACAAGCAATATAAGACATTTGCTTCAAAGTTGCACGCGGAGCTTGTTGATGCGTATAATAATCAAGGTGAAGCAGTTGGAAAGAGACTGCAGGTTGAGAAAGTAGCTGCTGCAAACAAGGCATTTGCTCACTTTAACTGGTAACGACACTTTATAAATATATTTTTGCTCATGGCACAAAACATCATCACGAAGAACCGCAACGTCGATCCCGACAAGATTCGAAATATTGGCATTATTGCACATATTGATGCTGGAAAAACTACCACCACTGAGCGAATTCTCTTCTATACTGGACAGTCATACAAGATTGGAAACATTGATGACGGTGATACACAGATGGACTGGATGGAGCAGGAAAAAGAGCGAGGTATTACCATCGTTTCTGCTGCTACAACAACCTTCTGGCGCGATCATCGTATCAACATTATTGACACTCCAGGACACGTCGACTTTACCGCAGAGGTAGAGCGATCACTCCGTGTTCTTGACGGAGCAGTGATGGTCTTTGATGCAGAGGAAAAAGTACAATCTCAATCAGAAACTGTCTGGCGACAAGCAGATAAATACAACGTTTCCCGTTTAGCATTTGTGAACAAGATGGACAAGCTTGGTGCTGATTTCGAAGGCACTCTCGATGATATTCGCAATCGTCTCGGAGCTCGTCCTATTCCAGTGGTCTACCCTATTGGTGCAGAGAACGACTTTGTTGGTGTCGTTGATCTTATAGCTCAAAAAGCACTTATCTGGGGTAAAGATGATAAGGGAGTTGAGATTGAAGAAAAAGAGATTCCAGCAGATATGGTTGAGGTAGTTGAAAAATATCGCTCCATGATGATCGAAGCTGCTGCAGAATCTGACGATGCGCTTATGGAAAAGTTCCTCGGCGGTGAAGAATTAACTGCCTCGGAGATCAAAAAAGGCCTTCGCAAAGCTACAATTGCGTACGACATTGTTCCTGTTTACTGCGGAACATCACTTCGAAACAAAGGTGTTCAACCTGTTCTCGATGGTGTTGTGGATTATCTTCCATCTCCTCAGGATCTCCAGGTCATTAAAGGAACAGACCCAAAAACTGGTGAAGAGATCAGCAGACCACTTTCTGTTGATGAACCTCTCACTGCTATGGCATTCAAAATCCAACTTGATCAGCACGTTGGAAAGCTGACATATGCTCGCGTGTACGCAGGTGTTATGAAAGCTGGTTCCTACGTGTATAACGTTGGAAAGCGTGAGAGAGAAAGAGTTGGTCGTATCTTGCTTATGCATGCTAACCAACGAGAAGAAATTGATACAGCTTATGCTGGAGAAATTGTCGGTCTTATCGGTCCTAAATCAACAGGAACAGGAGACTCTCTCACAGATGAAGGTCATCAGATGATACTTGAGCAGATCACGTTCCCAGAACCAGTTATTTCTCTGGCAATTGAACCAAAAACAAAGTCAGATCAAGAAAAACTTTCATTTGTGCTTCAACGACTTGCAGAGGAAGATCCTACATTCCGCGTGAAGGTTGATCATGAAACTAACCAGACAATCATTTCAGGAATGGGAGAATTGCATCTTGAAATTATCGTTGACCGAATGAAACGAGAAATGGGTATGGATGTCAATGTAGGTAAGCCTCAGGTAGCTTATAGAGAAACCATCACGAAACCAATCGATTCAGAAGGGAAGTACATCAAGCAAAGCGGAGGCCGTGGTCAATATGGTCACTGTTTCGTCAAATTGGAGCCACGAGGTCGTGGTGAAGGATTTGAATTTGTGAATGCTATCAAAGGAGGTACTATTCCACAAGAATACATTCCTTCAGTCGAAAAGGGAATTATCGAAGCTATGGAAAAAGGTGTTCTGCTTGGCTATCCAATGGTCGATCTTAAGGCTACACTCTATGATGGATCATTCCACGATGTGGACTCATCAGACATGGCGTTTAAGGTTGCGGGTTCCATTGCCCTTCAGGAAGGTGCAAAGCGTGCGGGTATGAGCTTGTTGGAGCCAATCATGAAATTGGAAGTGACAGTGCCTGATGAATTCATGGGTGCTATCATCGGAGACATCTCAAGCCGACGAGGAAAGATCCAGGGTACGGAAACGCGTGGTAAATCAGTCGTTATTACGGCATTTGCACCGCTTGCTGAACTATCTGGATATGTAACAACAATTCGATCACTCACTCAGGGTCGAGGTATTCCATATATGGAACCTGCCCACTATGAAGAAGTGCCGGCAAACGTTGTTGCAAAGCTCCAATCAGCACAGGTTTCATGAAGCAAAAATTCATAGATACACGTAGTTTCTATGTTATCCGAAACATCCTGCTTATAGTGCTTCTTGCGATATATGTGTATAGCGTATCTCCTGCACACATAATGGCAAAAGTAGGTGCTGTTATAATGCTGGGTGTCATTGTATACAGCGTAACTGAACGACTCCTTCACGTGCGCTTTCGAACGCTGTGTGCAATTGGGATTGCAGGATTAATGTTTTTACAACTCATCTCTATGTTGTCACTCTTTCATGTATCGGTATGGCTTGGCATCATCGCATGCTTGGCGCTACTTACAAAGCAATCGTGATATACTAGTCTATGCGAGATCACCAGCAGATCAAGTCATCACCTATCTACAGAATCTCAGAGAAGCTGATTCCAGCGCTCGTGTGGGTAACTATCCTCATGCCCGTGTGGCTATCTCCTTTTCATCCTGCTATCGCAGCATATCTTATTCTTGGTTACCTTATCTATTTTCTCTATAAAGCACTTAAGATGTCATACTATGGACTCATTTCGTACAGATTAATGAAAATGGCCGAATCAACTGATTGGCAAAAACTCCTTTCGTCTGAACTACGCAGTCATGATATACACCATTTTGCCATGATTGTGATAGCTACAGAGTCCGAAACGAAAGTTCAGAAAACACTTGAGTATCTTCGAGATCAAAAATATGATGCATCAAAACTCACGGTCATTTTGGCGATGGAGGATAGGATCGAAGGTTCTCATGAAAAAGGAAAACTTCTTGTTGATGTGTTTAAGAAGGATTTTAACCATATTGAGGCCGTGTATCATCAGCTAGAGGAAGGAGAGGTCATTGGAAAAGCAAGCAACGCGACCTTTGCCTCAAAGCGCATTACAAGTATAGTCAAGGAGCGTAAGCTTGATCCCAAAGATGTTCTTATAACCGTATGTGATGCTGATAGTTTGCTTCCAGACCAATATCTCTCATATCTTACCTACAAATATATTCACGAAGAGAAGAGTGAGTTCAAATTCTTTGCCGCACCAGTGTTGCTTTACAATAATTTTTGGAAACTGCCTTTTCCTGTCCGCATGCAGATGACATTGTCTTCTGTGGCTCGACTCAGCTTTTTGTCTCAACGAGATGACCTTATTCAGATTTCAACGTACTCTATGTCTTTGTGGCTCTTGGAAGAGGTGGGGTATTGGGATGTGGACATTATTCCAGAAGATTGGCATATCTGGATGCAGGCATTTTATACGCTGGGTGAGCATGTCAAAACCATACCTCTCTATCTGCCAATTGTGCGCGACGGTGTATTGCGTCCAACCTATTTCAAAACTCTCAAAATGCGTTATGATCAGGAAAAGAGATGGGCGTGGGGTGTGACAGACGTTCCGTATTCACTCACGCGGTTTTTTCACAGTCCACATATAAATTTTTGGATAAAACTGAGAAGATTGCTGTATGTTGCCGAAAATCACTTTATGTGGCCAACGGCTTTCTTTTTGCTTACCGTGAGTGCTTCAATCCCAGGCATTATGAATAAGAGCTTTGAACAGACCGTGTTGGGATTTTTACTTCCTGAACTAGCCTCGTTTATTCTCTCATCTGCCTCATTTATGCTTCTGCTGGCAGTGTTTTTTGACTATCAACTACGTAAGCGCATTAATATTGAAACAAGCTGGACACAGGTTCCCTTGTTGTTTGTGCAGTGGTACTTGTTACCGGTTGTCTCATTTATCTTTTCTGCGCTTCCTGCCCTCGACGCACACACGCATATGCTCCTCGGTAAAAAACTTGAGTATAAAACCACAAAAAAGGTGGGCTAAAATTCTCCAGCTCCAAAGATGAGATTGATAGCATCTTTGCTCGTTCCCACACCCACATGTGTCCACTGAGGATTAAGTTGATTAGCATCATGGCCGGGACTTTGGGAAAAAACCCATTCGATCACATGAGTGCCTGTGAGAGGGCCACCAAAGTAAGAATTCTCACCTACTTTGTTAAATCGCAACTGCTGAAAGCCATTTTGCTCATTGAGATATGTGTTAAAGCCTGCGTGTTTGTCTGTCGTGCCTGATGAGGTAAAAAAATCTGCACGAGATTGGGCATATGATCCAAGCCTATCATTCCATGAAAGAGATGAAACACCCTTTGACTGCCTGTAAACGTTGAGGGCTTCAAGTACCTGCATGGGCGTGGCCATGGTATCGTCATATCCTACCTTGATAGAGTACGTCACGTCATCTACTTTTGAAGCAACTCCCCATGGCAGGGTGTCTTGAGGAGTAGCTTGTATTGGGACATGTGTAGGGGTGAGTTGGACAGGTGCTGTTGGTGTGGGATAGACCATCCGTGTGGGTGATATGTCAGGTTTATGACTCTTGAGCGTTGTTTCGCGGTAGTATGATACGGACGATAAAGTCTGCGTAAAGAGTGATCTGTTCTTTTGGACAAGCCATATTATTCCTAGACAGAACAATCCTATCCCTAGTATGTATACGACGTGAGAATTACTTCGAAGAAAGCGCCTTTTGGTATCTTTCATGAACAACGTTCCAGTTGATAATCTTCCAAATATCATTGAGATAATCTGATCGTCTATTTTGATAATGAAGATAATACGCATGTTCCCATACATCTATGCCTAGTAGAGGGGTGTGGCCTGTCATAAGAGGTGAATTCTGATTTGGAGTGTTTGTGATGAGGAGATTTTGTCCATCATACAC
>CAZPDN010000038.1:0-6243 GCA_964585435.1 uncultured Gammaproteobacteria bacterium | reverse complement strand
AGGTTGTTGAGACAACCACACCAGCTGTAGAACCTACTTTAGGTAAGTGGTATGTTGTGCATACCCAATCCGGATTTGAAGCCAAGGCAAAAGAAAGCCTCGAGCAGAGAACAAAAACACTCGGTTTCTCCGATCGCATCTTCGAAGTCATTGTTCCTATGCAAAACACAGTGGTGATTTCAAAGGGACAGAAAAAGAATAAGAAAGAAAAGGTTTTCCCAGGCTACATTCTTGTTCGCATGATTTTGGACAATGATTCTTGGATCGTGGTGCGAACAACTCAGGGGATCACGGGATTTGTAGGTGCAGGTGCAAAACCAACACCAATTTCCGACAAAGAAGTTCAGGCTATTATGAAATGGGTCAACCAAGATCAGCCTAAATTTAAAGCTAAGTTTTCTGTTGGAGAAGTTGTCAAGCTCACGAGCGAGCCATTTGCAGATTTCATTGGCACAATCAGTGCAATGGATGAGGAGAAGGGCAAAGTTACCGTGCTTGTTTCAATTTTCGGACGAGAAACTCCCGTCGAACTCGACTTTTTACAAGTAGCAAAGCTCTAATCATACAATGGCTAAAAAAATAAAATCACAATTTAAATTAAATCTTCAGGCGGGAGCAGCAACTCCAGCGCCTCCTGTTGGACCAGTTTTAGGTCAGCATGGCGTGCCGATTATGGATTTTGTGAAGCAATACAACGATGCAACCGCAGATAAGCGTGGTCAGGTTATTCCCGTTATCGTGACTGTATATGAAGATCGAACGTTTTCATTCATCACAAAATTGCCACCTGTCGCCGAGATGATCAAGCAGAAACTTGGATTGAAAGCAGGATCAGGTAAAGCAGGTCGAGAAAAGCTTGGAACACTCACAAGTGAACAGGTTCGAGAAATCGCGCAGGAAAAAATGGACGACCTCAATGCCTATTCAGTTGATGCAGCAATGCGTATAGTTGAAGGAACCGCCCGCTCAATGGGTGTTGCTATCGCTTCATAATTATTTACTTATTCAGTCATATGGGAAAAATTAAACTTAAAACAATTACAGATACAGAGCAGGAACTTATGGATGCAGTCAAAACGACGAAAAGAAAGGCTGTTGAAAAAGAAACGTCTGTTGAAGTTGTTGTTGAAACTCCTGTCGCTGAAATGACTGAAGTTGTTGAACAGGAAAAAACAGCTGAGGTAAAGAAATCTCCTAAAGTAGCACGAAAGACAACAGGCAAGAACGCAAAAAGAGTTGCTAAAATGGCTGATCGCACAAAGAAAATGAGCGTGCGTGATGCTGTGGAGTTGTTGAAGAAAATGTCTTATGCAAAATTTGATGAGACTGTGGAGGTCCATGTAAACCTCAAGGAGCAAGGACTGAAGGGTGATGTTGTCTTGCCACATGGAACAGGTAAAGAAGTACGAGCGGTCATCGTTGATGAAAAGATCATCAAAGAAATCTCTGATGGTGTGTTCAACTTCGACATACTCATTACTACCCCTGCAAATATGTCACAACTCGTGCCATTTGCTCGTGTACTGGGTCCGAAGGGTCTTATGCCAAATCCAAAAACAGGAACGGTAACAGACAAGCCTGAAGAAGCATTGAAAAAATTCAAAGGAGGCTCCATTAACTTTAAATCAGAGGCTAAAGCTCCAATTATTCATCAAGCTGTTGGCAAGATGTCATTCCCAACAGATCATCTTGAAGCAAACATCTCTGCATTCTTGGGTGCAGTGTCCAAGAAGAACATCGTTTCAACATACATTGCTGGATCAATGACACCATCTGTCCAAATCGAATTCTAATTGGGCAATCCAGGCAGAATCTAGATAAGTAATTGAGGTGAGGTTTTTATGGTAGTGGGAATCTTTCGCAAAGTTCACGTACTTGTTTGGATATGTCCGCAAGTTTCTCGTTCGTAGCTATTTCTTTTCTACATTGTGCGAAGAATACTTTTCGCTCTTCTGTGTCTGAAGGCATACTTTTTCCCTTCATTTCAGCAATAACATCCACAATCCATGTGGCAATCTGTTCCATCTCAACCGCCCCCATTCCGCGTGTTGTGAGTGCTGGTGTGCCGATTCGAATGCCAGAAGGATAAAATGGAGGTTGTGGATCATGGGGGATTGAGTTGCGATTGACAATAATTCCAGCTCGCTCAAGAGCTTCTGCAACAATGTTTCCAACGAGCCCGAGAGGTTGTAGATTTATAATCATAAGATGGTTCTCTGTACCCCCTGTGACAAGGGATATTCCTTTGGAAGTGAGGTGAGAAGCGAGCGTTCGTGCATTATTTACGACCGCCTGTGCATAGATAGAAAATTCAGGTTTACGAGCTTCTTCTAGAGCAATCGCAATGCCAGCAGTCGTGTTGTTGTGTGGACCTCCTTGAAGACCTGGGAAAACAGCCCGATCAATTTTTTTAGACATGTCTGGATCTCGTTCTAGCCCGCGCTGAGTAACAAGTATGACAGCACCTCGGGGGCCTCGAAGTGTTTTGTGAGTGGTGAACATAACCACGTCAGCGTAAGGAACAGGTGAAGGATGGGCACCTCCAGCCACAAGTCCCGCAATATGCGATATATCTGCCAGCAAGAGCGAATCTGTTTCATCCGCAATCTTGCGCCACTGCTCCCAGTCGAACTGTCGAGGATAGGCAGTCGTTCCAACGGTAATAATTTTTGGCTTGTTCTGAAGGGCTGTCTCTCTGACTTTATCCATGTCAATTGTGCCGTCTTCTTCCACATCATATTGCACGGAATGGTAATAGGATCCTGATAATGTAATCTGTGGATGACCATGCGTGAGGTGTCCGCCTGCCGAAAGTTTTAGACCCATTATCGTATCTCCTTGTGAGAGTAAACCGAAATAGATTGCTGAATTAGCGGGGGAACCGGAGTACGGTTGCACATTTGCATGTGGTGTGCCGAAAAGTTCACGTGCATGTTGCTGTGCACGTTCCTCGATGAGGTCGATGTACTCATTGCCTTGATAGTAGCGAGCACGGGGGTAACCCTCTGAATATTTGTTAGAGAGCATTGATCCAACAGCTTTTCGAATTGGTGTAGAAGCATAGTTCTCAGATGGGATCATCATGAGAGTATCGTGTTGTCGACGCTCTTCAAGGGTGATAAGTTCTTGAATGGTGGTTTCTTTCATGCAATGTCATTATACTACATATATATGCTCAGAAAAGATTCACCACTTATTGGCTATATGCCAGAAGATCAAATGAACCTTGTTCAGCAAGGATATTACATTCTTGATTTTGTGCTTGAGGATAGAGAAAAGAAGTTTGATGATTACTCGTTCGTTGTGTTTCCATTCGCTAAAGCATTTGAAGGCTTTTTGAAAAAGATCTTTTTTGATGCAGGGTACATCTCACGTCAGGATTATTTGTCGAGGCATTTCCGTATTGGGAAAGTTATGTCACCTCGATTAAAACATAAATTACGCAAAAAATCCGTGTACGCGCGAATTTGTGATGATGTTGGATGCGATTTGAGTGAGGAAATATGGAACACATGGACGTTCGCGCGAAATCAGGTATTCCATTTTTTCCCAGAAAATGTACGTTCGCTCACATTAAGTGAGGCTGAAACACTCATTCAAACCATCATTGACACCATGGAGAGAGTGGTGATGGATATACAAATTCAGCACGTCCGTTCCAAACTAAGCTCTCTGTCAGTTGAAGAAGTCAAACAACTCCGTGAAGAGAAGCAGATCGTCTAGCGAGTAGCGGTTGGTCTGGTTTCGACGGGCAAGACAACTCTAAATGGAGAGTGCACCATTCGACGTTCATCAAGAGCTAGATGAAGTTCTGCCATATGCCGACCCTCTCTGTACCCAGTGGTACCCAATCCTAATGTTCCATATGGAAAATCAACTTTTCGAGTGCGAATACGCCCGTCTTCATGAAACATTCCATCTTGTCCAAAAATTGGAAGAAATATTGTCGAAAGACCTGCTTCACCAGGTCGCATGAGAGCGGTGAGGTCTTGTGTTGTGAGGATGAGGTTTGTGGGCTCAAGAAGCCTTTCACCTTTGTCATGAGCCATCTTTCTTTTGGCTATCTCCTGCTTGAGAGTAATTTGATCTTTTCGAAATTGATCATCATCTCCTCTGTCAAACAACCGTATATCTTGAAGTTGAAAATTGGGTTGTTGTGCACCTGAAAGTCTTTTTTGAGATCCCTCCCATGTCGCAACTAATGGCAAGAATGGCTCTTGACCAGGCACAATGACTTGCGAAAGAGTTCCATACTGCTTTCGAGCGCGACTAGTGTCAATCATATGCATCCCGAGGCTATATCGCGCTGAAACTGCCACCTTTCTCCTTACGGGCACACCAGGAAGCATGCTCTCGCCAACAACGCTGAGAATACGAGCATCTTGGCCTTCTAAGTCAATGATGCGACCAATCCGAGCAATGATAAGCTCTTGGTTTACACCTGGCTCTCTGAGCCAGTCATCACCAAGTGTAAACGCAGACTCTGGGGAAATTGCTCTTCTATTCCCCAAGGCATTACTATTGAAATCAATACCTAGTAATTGTTGAATATCTTTAGGCTCAATGCCTGTTCCATAGAGTACGTTTGCTATTTCCTCTCTCGTACTTCTTCCTATCATTCGCCATATTATACACCATGCATAGAGTAGTCAAGCTGATTAACTTGAATTGTGAATTGTCTGAGTTGGTGCTATAGTATGGATATGAAAAGTGAGGTATATGTATCAGGAATCCAGCCAACGGGCGAGTTGCATTTGGGTAACTATCTTGGAGCGCTAAGACAGTGGGTACGTATTCAGAACGATGGTGAAAGTCGCACGTTCGTATGTATGTTGGTTGATCTACATGCGGTAACTGTACACATCCAACCACATCAACTTCAAAAAGCAACAAGAGAATTGGCTGCGTGGATGCTTGCTTCAGGGCTCGATCCCAAGAAAGTCCACATGTTCCAGCAATCACATAATCCGGATCATGCGGAGCTGATGTGGTTATTAAACTGTATTACGCCCATGGGGTGGCTTGAGAGAATGACACAGTTTAAAGAAAAGAGCGCCAAACAAGGGGAGCGAGCTTCTGCAGGATTGTTTATGTACCCTGTATTGATGGCAGCTGATATTTTGCTCTACGGCCCCAAAAAGGTTCCTGTTGGCGAAGATCAGATTCAGCATATCGAGCTAGCTCGTGATCTGGCCAAGAGATTCAACACGCTCTATGGAGAGACTTTTGTAGAGCCTCAAGCAGAGATTACCCGAGATGTGGCACGCATAATGAGCCTACAAGATCCTACGAAGAAAATGAGTAAATCAGATGAGAATCAGAATGGCGTCATACGGCTCAGCGATTCTCCTGATACTATTCGCTCAAAGGTTCGCAAGGCAGTCACAGATTCGGGCACAGATATTCGAGTATCTCCAGATAAACCAGCACTGACTCAGCTCATACACATGTATGCTCATATAACAGGCAGGAGTGTGTCGGACGTGGAAAATGCGTTTGAAGGAAAACAATATGGCGATTTTAAATCGGCGTTGGCAGAAGTTATTGTGTCAGAATTGGAGCCCATTCAGAAAAAGTTTCATGAACTCATGAGTGATCCACACTATATTGACACCGTGCTTCAGGAAGGGTGCGAACAGGCTCGGATGATTTCGACACCAAAACTTCAAGAAGTAAAAAAGGCGATGGGCTTTTCTTTCTAGTATGAAGTATCATGTATAATACTCACATGGACGATCACACAAGCTCATTCGAGAAAAAGCAGATTAGATTTGACCCCTCCACGTTCGAGCAAAAAATGCGTACATGGTGGAACGAAAATCATACGTACGCAACGAATGATTTGGGTGGTAAAGGCGATTCTTCATACGTCTTGGTAATGTTTCCGTACCCTTCGGGAGATGGTCTTCATACAGGTCACGCCCGTGTATATACTGGCACGGATGTTTTAGCACGTTTTTATCGCATGCAAGGAAAAAAGGTATTATTTCCCATGGGTTGGGATGCGTTTGGTCTCCCCGCAGAAAATGCTGCAATAAAGAAAAAAACTGTTCCTCAGGAACTTGTGCCGATAAACATTGCGAATTTCAAAAGACAATTTGATCTTCTTGGTGTGTCATTTGATTGGACAAAAGAGATAAATACAACTGATCCTCATTATTATGCCATTACTCAGGCACTGTTTATCACTTTCTATACAACAGGATTGCTTTATAAAAAAGATACGTCCGTGTTTTATTGTCC
>CAZPDN010000037.1:3418-6344 GCA_964585435.1 uncultured Gammaproteobacteria bacterium | reverse complement strand
AAGCTACCTTGCAGATATTGAGAGTCTCAGGCTCATCTTAGATTTTTTTAATAGACTCGGCGCGAATCACACACATTTCACAATTGCCATAAACGCACGAGAAGTTCTCAATACTCACCTCAACTCACTAGGTATTCACCCAGACATGATCCCGGCCGTTGTATCGTGCATTGATAAAAGAGGAAAAATGAACGAACAGGATTGGGTTGATAGTCTCATATCAGCAGGACTTACCAGAGACCGTGTAGATGATCTCATACATGTATTGGACAATACGGACGAGTATGCATCTTCATTTGCAGACATCCTTCAGCTTGCTCATGCATATGGCATTGCTGAGTACATTTCTGTACGCCCAGAAATTGTTCGAGGCCTCGATTATTACACAGGATTAGTTTTTGAAGTCATCGCAAAAACTCCCAATCTCAAAAGATCAATCCTTGGTGGAGGACGCTATGCAAATCTTGTTGAAAAATACGGAGGGGAGCCGATGTCTGGCATTGGATGCGCAACATCAGACACCATCTTAAAGGTGTTTCTTATGCAATTTAATTTACTCCCAGAATCACTTTCCCTCGCATCTGATGTTCTCGTCACTGTCTTTTCTCACGAAACACAAGAAGCCTCCATACAGGCTGCACAGACATGCAGAGAAGCAGGTTTGAAAACAGAACTATATCCCGAGTATGACAAGCTTCAAAAACAGCTCAGATACGCTCATAGAGAAGGTATTCGATATGTCATTGTAGTTGGTCCAGATGAAATTGAACAAGGCGTTGTGGTCCTAAAAGACATGACAACCACCCAACAACACACGCTTTCAATGGAATTAGCAGTTACCCAGATGCAGTCATAAATCATGCTTGTTAACAATAACGTTGCACTTCTCGAAGTCAATCCAGGAGTAGGTGGAGACGAAGCCAAGATCTGGATGATGGATCTGCTGGAATCATACATTACCTTCGCGCAGAGAAGAGGATTCACTGTCACTCGCCTTGATGAGAATATTGTCAAAATTAAGGGTGATAATGTGTTTTTCTTGTTTGAAAAAGAAACTGGCGTCCATCGTGTCCAGCGCGTCCCAGCAACAGAAAAAAGAGGTCGACTCCACACCTCGACAGCCGTTGTCCTTGTCCTACCCATGATTATTCAAACACAACAAACCGCTATTCCCGAACATGAGTTAGAATGGCAATTTTTCCGCTCAGGCGGTGCAGGTGGACAAAATGTGAACAAGGTCAATACGGGTGTCCGCCTCATCCACAAACCAACAGGACTCATGGTTCGCTGTACACAAGAGCGATCACAAATGGGAAATAGGGAAGTGGCGCTTCAGCTCCTAGCAGGAAAGTTGTATCAACTTCAAGAAGACAAAAGGAAAGGAATTCGTAGTTCATTTACAGAAGACATGGGTTCGGGAGAACGAGCAGAAAAGATCCGCACATATAACTTTCCACAAAACCGCATCACAGATCACAGGAACAATGAAAAATACTACAACCTCTCGCGTGTCATTGAACAAGGCGAATGGGATGATATACTAGGGAATCAATATTTTGGATAATTATTATGGCAACACGTCAACACAAGCTTGCAGCAGAATCTGATGAATACTTTCGATTGGCTGAAGAACATAGCCGTCTAGCTGACAGATTTCGAAGATTACACAATGCAGCAGCATAAGCACTTGTTGTCAGCCCAACAGCAATAGCACTTGATAGACCAGGCATAGCTCTGCTAGCGGCAGGTGTTAGCTTGGCAGGAATGTTTGGATGCGGACATCTGGAGGATAGGGCACGAGCAAATTCAGAGCAGTATCGAAAATTGGCTAGTCAAAGATTAGGAAGATACATTGCCGAAACTCCTTCCAATAGATTATGAACCCCGAAACCCTCAATGCAATTTTCGACATCCTCGAACTTTCACCCGAAACTCGAGACGCCTACCTAGCTAAAATGGACGCATTTATCGTTGAAAAGGGGATGGAGGCATTTATGGAAAGCTTCCCAGATGATAAAAAGGACAGTCTCCTTACGCTTTTAGAAGCTCAAGACCGGTCTGAGAAAGACATTGCGGAGATTGCGTCCTCGCATCTCACACCACTCGAGCTGGCAGAGGCTCAGGAAGCACTTGCCCGTGGTATGGAAAAGGCGTATATCGACTTTCTCAATGTCCTCACCCAATCAGCTTCTGCAGAACAACGAAAAGCCATTGAGGCATTGCTCAAATAAGGACTATTTCTTCTTCCTTCGGATCGCTTCTGTCAAAAGCATTATTGAGACAATAAGTGCTATAAGACCTCCTAAGATTTGATACAGTAATGTGACTTGAAGTATCATCTTTTTACAATATATAAACTTTGAAACCAGAGTACAATAGCCATTAAGACACCAGTTACTAAAAAGAAATATGAGTGTGATTCAACAAAAAAAGGAATTCCAACTGAGAACAACATAAAATGCCCCAACTCCCGCAGGAGATCGGAGAATGTATCAATAATCATTGTATTTCTTCTCATACCATCATGAGATTAACATATAGATATGAAAATGGTATGAAATCGCTTCAAAATCTATCTATGTGTCAAAATACTGCCCACCCTATTGCTTTCCAAGCGCATGCTTGCTATAATAACTCTCTATGAAAAAGGGCATTCACCCACAGACATATCCCGTTGTCTTTGTCGACGGCGAGCACAAGATTATCAGCCGCTCAACAAGCAAATCTGATAAGACCATGGATATCGATGGCGTGACGCATTTTGTATTTAATGTGGAGGTTAGCTCTTTCACACATCCTCTCTACACAGGTGAAAAGAGATTCCTTGATACACAAGGACAGGTAACAAAATTCCAAAGCAAGCAAAAAGTTGCTGAAGAACTCAAAAAGAAGCTTGCCGCTCGCAAACAAGTCCGTGCTGAAAAGA
>CAZPDN010000037.1:0-3408 GCA_964585435.1 uncultured Gammaproteobacteria bacterium | reverse complement strand
GATCTTCTCAGCGGGCTGTAAATCCTGCTACGCCCTCTCAAGTTTGCATATTCCACGTAATGGCTTAGGTAAGGGTTTTATGTGGGGGTGGAGGGGATACGGCCGTGCCTCCACCGGGGGGGGCTACCTGTTGCGGTGTTTACGTAGTTCTTGATGTATCAGCACCAGTACATTATGGATGCATCTTAGCATGAATAACACTGCTAGCAACTGGATGACAATCGCCGCGACGAGAAGTTGCACTGATTTCCTCCTTGCTCGGCCAGCACATTGCCAGCCACCGAGACACATCTTCAAGCATTACGTTTAAAAACAAATCTCGATGACCAGCACCGTATCCCCTGTAATTCAACGTACATAGGCATAAATCACATACAGCACATGTATATGATTAATTAGCCTATAGTAATTATAGGCTGGTTGAGGCATTTTGTCAAGTAACAGCTCTATGTTTTTCTTCATGTCTGACACATATCTTGCCCTAGCGAAGTCGCTTGAACGCTTGTACGATCGCATCAACACACCTATCAACAATTCCTCGAGATGGGCGTGGTTCTTCGTAGAAAGTAGTGGGTTTAATTGGATCACCTTCATAGAGTCCTTGAGGTTCTCCATCTAAGCCTGGATAAAACGGAGTACCATTTGGTCTGAAGCGACGAGCCGTTAGCGATTCCTGGGTATAACCTAGAATTCTTTCGGCCTCTTTAACTCCATCGTATTCTGGTGGAATGCTACTCATAGTTATCCTCGAAAACTCCTCAAACTTGACCAATGATCGTCATTTTCTGGTCTATCATCCAACATCCAGCCTGGACGAGGTTTCACCGGCTTGTTGTTCACACGCCCTGCAGCGCGCAGGGGGCGCGAAGATGGCTTAACTATAATTTCTCCTCCGTGATTATTTTCTTTGTTTTGGCCTGTCATAATACTCTCTCCAACCCCGGAGGTTGTTAACGTGTTGCTTTCCAGCCTCAATGTAAGTATACTAACATACCTATGACATCTACTTCCAATGCATATAATGCTGAGTCTATCAAGGTCCTCGAGGGTTTGGAGCCTGTTCGAAAAAGACCCGCAATGTACATTGGAACAACCTCAATTGAAGGCGTCTATCATTGTCTTATCAATGAAATTGTCGACAACTCGATTGACGAAGCGTTGGCAGGCCACGCAACAAAAGTACAAGTCATTCTTGGTGATGACGAATACCTAACAGTCATCGATGATGGTCGAGGTATCCCTTCTGAAATCCACCCACAAAAGGGCATCTCAACGCTCGAGCTCATCCTTACCACGCTACATGCAGGAGGAAAGTTTGAAGCAGATGCATATAAGTTTTCAGGTGGACTCCATGGAGTAGGTGCAAGCTGTGTGAACGCTTTATCAGAACATCTTATCGCAGAGGTCAAGCGCGACGGCAAAATCTACCGACAGGAATACAACATCGGCGTACCACTCTATCCAGTCAAAGAAGTTACACACTCCGAGCTTGGCATCACATCCGAAACAGGAACAGCAATTTCATTCAAACCTGACAAAACGATTTTCACACAAGGAATTGATCTCTCATACAAAACAGTGCTAAAGAAAATCAAGGATCGAGCATATCTTATTCCAAAAATTTTCTTCACCATTGAAGACAAGCGCGAAGATCGAAAAATGGGCTATTACTTCGACGGAGGAATCAAATCACTCATTCGCGAGATGAATAAGAACAAAAAATCACTTCACGACGTACTCTATCACAGAGCGGAACTCGAGGGCTTTGAGCTTGAAGTGGCAATCCAATACAATGATGGCATTGCAGAAAACGTGGCTTCGTATGTCAACGTCATCAACACAAAAGAAGGAGGCACGCATCTTACAGGCTTCCGAACCGCGCTCACTCGCTCCGTCAACGCATATGCTAAAAGCGAAATTGCCGCTCTCAAAGGCGGTGCCCTCAGCGGAGACGATACCCGAGAAGGTTTGACAGCAGTCGTGTATGTGAAAATGCCTTCTACATTCCTTCAATTTGAAGGACAGACGAAATCAAAGCTTGGAAATCCTGAAGTATTAGGACTCGTACAGTCAGAAATGAACAAGTTTCTTGATCAAACGTTTGAAGAAAATCCATCTATCGCAAAATCAATTGTCGGTAAGATTCTTCTTGCACAACGAGCGCGTCTTGCCGCTCTAGCAGCAAAAGACGCTGTCATCCGAAAGGGAGCTCTCGAAGGGGCTTCTCTACCTGGAAAGCTCGCAGACTGTCAGGAGAAAGATCCTGCACTTTCAGAACTCTACATTGTTGAGGGAGATTCAGCAGGTGGTTCAGCCAAACAAGGTCGTGATCGCCGAACTCAGGCCATTCTTCCACTCAAAGGAAAGGTGCTCAATTCTGAAAAGGCATATTTGGATAAGGTGCTGAATTTTAGCGAAATTAAAGACCTTGTTATCGCACTTGGCATGGGCATAGGTGCGGAAGTGGATTACAAAAAACTTCGTTACCACAAAGTCTTTATCATGACAGATGCGGACGTAGATGGTGAACACATCACAACACTCCTTCTTACATTTTTCTTTAGACACATGCGTGCTCTTATCGAAAATGGACACCTGTATCTTGCACAACCTCCGCTCTATAGAGTAGGGATTGGCAAGCAAAAATGGTATGTGTACAGTGAGTCAGAGCGTGATGAAGTCATTTCTAAGCACGCCAAAGAGGGGCAAAATGTTGTTGTCCAGCGATACAAGGGTCTCGGAGAAATGAATCCAGATCAGCTGTATGACACAACAATGGATCCTGCAAACAGAGTTATGCGTCAAGTGCTCATCGAAGATGCTGAAGAAGCAGATCAAGTGTTTACAATGCTCATGGGTGATGAGGTTCCACCTCGACGTAAATTCATCCAATCACAAGCACATTATGCAGATTTAGATATTTAAAAATTATTATTTTTCCTATCATGAATATTTCACAACTTTCGGCTGGAGACAAGGCTCCAGAACAAATCAATGTTTTTATCGAAATTCCACAAGGCGGTTCAATTAAGTACGAATTAGACAAAGACTCGGGCGTTATGTTTGTTGACCGCTTCATGCACGGAGCTATGTTTTATCCTTTCAACTATGGTTTTATTCCAGGTACGTTGGCGGAGGATGGAGATCCCATGGACGTTTTGGTTGTTTCAACATACCCCGTCATGCCAGGCTGTGTGATTAAATCACGAGTCATTGGTATGCTTGAGATGGAAGATGAAGCAGGAATTGATACGAAAATTATCGCTGTTCCAGTCAAGAAAGTTGATCCTTTTTATGCAGAGGTAGAATCTATTGATGATCTACCCGCAATGGTTCGAGCACAAATCAAAAACATGTTTGATAGATACAAAGATCTTGAAGAAGGTAAGTGGGTCAAAACACGAGAGT
>CAZPDN010000036.1:1470-6434 GCA_964585435.1 uncultured Gammaproteobacteria bacterium | reverse complement strand
TCCCTGCCCGTAAGGCAGCCAATCTATCGCCTATTGAGGCAATACGGTACGAATAGAGGTGAGAGCTACTAAGCTGTCAGAGCATCGAGTACAACTTTTCTCATATTCTTTTCAAACTCATCCTCTGAATACTTCTTGGCACTCGTACGAGCCTCTTCACACATTGTTCTATATTCTGCCTCACTCATTGATTCGAACTTTTCGATTGCTTGGATCAGATCCCCTGTTGTCAGGGAGTCAAACAACATGCCGTTTTTTCTATGTTGGATTGTTTCTTTAAGTCCTCCTGATGCATATGCAATAACAGGTACACCGCGCCCCAATGCCTCGACAGGAGCAATCCCAAAGTCTTCATCTACAGCACAATTGATGAATGCTTTCGCCTGAGCAAACAACTCGTCATATTCTTCATCAGGCACATAACCCTTGATGCTCACCGTTGGCCCAGCCATAGCTCGAAGTCTTTCTTCCTCTCGACCCGAACCTATCACCACGAGGGGAAAGCCAAACTTATTTGCAGCTTCAACCATGACCTCAACATGTTTTTTCAAGGCAAGTCGAGAGACAGTAATGTAATGACCATTTTTCTGAATCTCTGCATGATTGCGGACAGGAAGGCGAGACGGATTATAGACAGGCGGATACACCACCAACGCATCGCGACGGTAGAATTTTTGGATTCGTCGACGCGTTTCCTGAGAGTTCGCAATGAGAACATCAGGTTTTTGGGAGGCTTCAAAATCATACATGCGTAAAAAATGATTTACGACTCCAGCATAGAGCCGAATTGGCCAGTACTTTTTCCAATCCATTGCAGTTTCATACCCGTATAGATACGAAGGCGGGTGATGAATATACGAAATATGAATCGGACCCACATGATCAGGAGAGGAGCTTTTGGTGTCAATACCTTTGCACATAAACCATCCCGTAGAAGATATGACCACATCGAATTGTGAAAAATCAAATGACTTCCAGATAAAAGGTGCCAAAAATCTCAATGGTGAATATAATTTTCTGAAGAAAGGTATGCGCATTGCCCATGACGTGCGCACATCCCACGTCGAAAATCGAGGAATTCTTTTTTTTACCACCTCAACATCGTATGCCGATGTAAAAATAGTTGCCCGAGGGAATTGCTCAACAAGCTCTACAAAAACCCTCTCTGCTCCACCAAATTCGAGGAGATGATCGTGGACGAGGGCGATTCTGAGATTCTGAAGCTTGTTGTGAGGATTTGTCGCCATGCAGATAGTATATCATGTACAATGAGGCATGACGTTTGTTCACACACTCATTTTTGCACTCGTTGAAGGAGTCACGGAGTTCCTGCCCATTTCTTCTACAGCACACCTTATCATCACAAGCAAGCTCCTAGGCATTACGCAAAACCCCGTTGTATCGCTCTTTGAAGTTGTTATCCAGTCTGGTGCAATCCTAGCTGTAGTTGTGTTGTACTGGAGCACATTTGTATCCTTTCTGTCCACCCAAAGACGGCTCCTGTATATGCTCGTTCTTTCCTTTATGCCAACTGCTCTTGCGGGGCTTGCATTTCACAAGACAATTAAAGAGGTCTTTTTTCATGCAGACACTTTGATTGCATCAAGTTTAATTGGGGTTGGCATCTTGTTTATAGCTGTTGAAAGCCTCATCGCGCGCAAAGTAGTTACCCTATCTCGCGACATGCATGCTCTGAGTATGACGCATGCGCTACTCATTGGCATAATGCAGGCAACCGCTATTGTCCCTGGTGTGTCTCGAGCTGGTGCTGTCATGCTTGGCATGATGATGTTGGGCTACAAACGCACAGATTCAGCACTCTATTCATTTTTACTTGCAGTACCAACTCTTTTGGCCGCTGGAGCGTATGACCTTCTCAAAACAGATACCTCTCTCTTGACGTCTGATGTTGTACAAACGCTTGCAATAGGAGGGTTTTTGTCGTGTGTCGCAGCATATGCGTGTTTGAGGTGGCTCATAGCCTACCTCCAACACAATACATTGACCATCTTTGGATATTATCGGATCGTTGCAGGTATTCTCTTTTTTATCTTTACTCAAATTGTGTAGTTCGAGCACGTGACGCCATTCCACAGCTTGGATTCTGGTGTATAATTACCCTACACATCGGGCGTGTAGCTCAGCGGTTAGAGCGCTACTCTTATAAAGTAGATGTCGACGGTTCGATTCCATCCACGCCCACAGTTTTCTGGCTCTGTAATTCTCCACTGGTACACCTTCCCTTGATGATATGCCTGCGCGATTGTATAATTGCGTTACGTTGCATGGCAAGGTAGCCAAGTCGGTCACGGCGGGCGTCTGAAAAACGTCAGATATCAGTTCGATTCTGATCCTTGCCACACAGCGTGTTTCCACAAGCTATGATATACTTGTGAATCCAGTGCGGTAGTAGCTCAGTTGGTAGAGCGTTTCTTTGATGTTGACGGAACACTATACAACGGTGAATCCTCGCTTGACTTCATCCGGTTTGCTGTAGAACATAACCATATTGAAAAAGATATACTTGAAACAATCCAAGCTTTATCTAGCGAATATCGAAGTGGCAATCTCAGCTACTTTAGCTTAGTGAGAAATACGATCGAGACTGTCACGAAGTCGTTTCACACCATGAGCACATCTCACATTGATGAGATTGCTTCAAAATGGACTCTATCATCCTATTTCAATCCCTATGATTTTAGTAAGCCACTCATGACTTTCCTTACCTCACACGGCATTACTCCTGTACTTGTTTCTGCAACTCCACAACCACTTATTCAAGCAATCGCACATACTATTGGAGCACACGCAACATTGGCGACAGAACCTGAAGTTATAAATGGTGTGTATTCGGGCACCATCACACGATTACTCAATGGAGAAGAAAAGCCCAAAGCAATACTTGATCTCATCACCTCCTCAGATCAAATATTGATAGGCGTGGGCGACTCTACAGGAGACATTCCCATGCTTCGGTTGGCACAGCATGCTTTCGTCATCAATATTCACCAAGATGAATTCCGTATCGAATCACAAAAGCAAAAGTGGACGTGTGTCAACCCAGAAACCATTCTTTCCGAAATTCAGAAAGTTGTTTTATCTACACAGTAGCCTTTCTACAAAACGCTTCCTCGTATCTTTACCAAGCCACCTCTTACTTGTACATCTTTTTCGTCATGATGGGGGCATTATACTATAGCCACTTGTGTGGTGAACATCTGTTCACTATACTATCCCCATGCTTATCCATATAGACGGAGATGCTTTCTTTGCATCTGTATACCAGGCCATGCACGCACATGCACGTGGAAAGCCTGTTGCAATAGGCCAAGAGAGGGGGATTGTCACGGCTGTTTCATATGAAGCAAAGCATCTTGGCGTCAAGCGGGGTATGTTTGCATCCGAAGCAAAACGCGTTTGTCCAAGCCTCATCCTTGCCACATCAGACTATCGGGCCTATCAAGTATTTTCAAACAAAATGGTCGATATTGCCCTACTCTACAGCCCCGCAGTCGAGAGATATTCCATTGATGAAGTTTTCATGGATGTTACAAATCTGGACAAAGTACATGCCATGTCTTTTGAACAACTTGGACACACAATCAAAAACCACATCGAAAAGTCTCTCGGCATCACCGTATCTGTTGGCATTGCACAGACGAAAACGCTTACCAAAATTGCATCAAATGCCCACAAGCCATCTGGACTCGTATGCATCAATGAAGACAATCGCACAGACCATCTCCGCGCAACACTCATCACAGATGTTTGGGGTATTGGCCATAGACTTACTCATCGAATGAACGCATATGACATTGAAACAGCATACGATTTCGTACACAAACCAGAAGCATTTATCCGCACATACTTTACAAAACCTGTTATTCAGACATGGTACGAATTACAAAATATACCCATGATTGGGCTTGCCCTAGGACACAAAACGGAATACCAATCGATTCAGAAAACCGCAACAGTATTACCTGCCACATCAGACCCACATGTGCTTTTTGCACGGCTCTGCAACAATATTGAACATGCATTTGTCAAGGCTCGCAGGTATGCATATAAAGTCGGAACAATTGATATCTTTCTCAAAACACAAGCATTCACCTATGCTCACACAACCATACACCTTCCTACCCCAACACAATTCCCCTTTCTCATCAGAGACCATATTCATACAGCATTTGCATCCCTTTACAAACCGCACGTTTTATATAGAGCGACAGGATGTACCCTGTCACAACTCGATCATTATGCAACAGTTCAGCAAAAACTTTTTGAAGATAATCACACACGACATGAACGCCTTTTACGAGAGTTGTATACACTTTTTGAAAAGAAGCACGTACGATTTGGCACAGATCTACGACGCAAGAAATATATTCAACCACATCACATGTTCAAAATCCCAGCACTTACCTCATGACACCTACGAGCGCAGATGATACGTTTGTGCAGAAGCATCACGAACAAGCAGGCTGTCCCTACACATTCCTTGCAGGATACGCTCCACATCCTGGACATCACGATCAAAAAACATCGCAAGAGCATGAATGTCAACAGAATCCGACTGCAGGAGCGTCTTCAAAACATGTCCTCGTACCTGTCTATCAGATCCAGCAAAAGCAGACTGTTTGACATGATGCTTACTTCGTCGAGAAGGATTGACTGTGTGTTTTTTAAGATATGCTCCGTAATCCATGACGGCCCAATACCATGTTCGCGGATCAGATGTGTCCATTTCTCGCTCCACACATGCAATGATTTCAGCATCACTCACTATATCCTGCGTGGGAAAAAACTCGTGGATGAAAACAGCCCGCACATTTGTCTCCACGAAAACGAGAGGCATATTGAACGCATAGACACAGAGAGCATGAGCAGTATGTTTCCCAATGCCTTTGAGCGTCTGCAGATATGCAGGATCTGCTGGAACTGTGCCATGCACGGATTGAAGT
>CAZPDN010000036.1:0-1460 GCA_964585435.1 uncultured Gammaproteobacteria bacterium | reverse complement strand
AAGTACCTGAGCAGACTCCAACAACCACATCGCACGCCTGTTGTATCCCAATCCAGACCACACAGCCAACACCTCGGGAAGCGTTGCTGTGGCTAGGCTTTGGAGTGTGGGGAACGTGTGTATAAATGTTTGGAATTTGGGTATAACCCGATCCACCTGCGTTTGTTGAAGCATCACTTCAGATACAAAAATCCAATAGGGGTCGAGATGTTCACGCCATGGCATAGGTCTAAATGGCGCCCCAGAGAGTGATGTTTGAAATGAAAGTGATCGCGTCATGCCCTTACCACGTTCGATGTGTATTGTATTCAATGAGTGTTTCGAAAAGCTCTCTGAATGTTTCTGTTATATGCAATTGCTTCACTCCCGCATGGGCCTTTGAAGAATGATCTTGTATCAATGCGCCTATTTCCTTTTGTATGTCATATTTCTCAATTAATGCACGAAGCTCATCCAAAGAACATGATGGCAACGCGTGCAGTTCCTCGTCCGTACAGCGTGCAATGAGCATGGCACGAAGGATAGTTTTTTTGCCCTCTCGCATATCAGATCCCAGAGGCTTTCCTATTTTGTCTGGATTTCCATAAATGTCCAATTCATCATCTTTGATTTGAAAAACAACACCCAAGTGATGTGTGATTTCTTTAAGTTTTTCCTTTTCAGATTCCGAAATACCTGCTAGCAATGCCCCCAACAGAAATGGCAGTTTAAACGTATAGCTCCCTGTCTTGAGTGCATACATATGTCTGATCTCATCCAGCGTTCGCTCCTCTGAGGACATGCCGAACTGGTAGTCATACATCTGCCCAATACCCAAATCTGTCATCACATGAGAATATAATTGCATGAGTTGTGGAGCTACAGAAGCATCTCCCAACAATTCATAAGTCATAAAGATGCCCAAGTCACCCACCACAATACCCATTGATTTACCATACTCCTCAGCGTGTTCGAGCTTCATCTCCAAGGCGTCAGATTCGTATTGAGCATAGAGAGACGGATGACCACGTCGCGTGCGATCATTATCCATAATGTCATCATGAATGAGCACCGCAGATTGACTCAATTCCATTGCTGTAGCTACTCGCAGTGCATCTTCCTGAGCTGTTCCTTCGTACATCTCATGTGCAAAGAGGACAAATCCGCCCCGCAACAACTTACCTCGCGTTGCAAAGTCCCTCAACCTCTCAAATGCCGTCAGCGCAAGAGGAGAGCTCGCTTGCTGGACTTTTGTCTCAAGATAGTCCGTAATAAATTGCTTGAGAAGATCTTTGTTTTTTTCGTGATACTGCGCAAATGCTTCTAGAGACATGTGTATAGTATAGCGGATGAGTTGTCATTCTTCAGGCGTTGTTGTCGAGGGGCTGGGCTTGTTACATCGCCATGGATGTACATATTGATCACCATGAGGTACAATATGAACATTCATGGAGAGGTCGCATAGTGGCCTAGTGCGAAGG
>CAZPDN010000035.1:4157-6442 GCA_964585435.1 uncultured Gammaproteobacteria bacterium | reverse complement strand
ATCAAAGAGCGCATGGAGTCTGAGATGATGCGCCAAAAAGCAACATTTATGACTGTTCCCAATCGACTTTCTTGGGCAACAGCAGGCATTACAGACTATGGTGCCATTATTGATGCTGACAAGATTCGTCAAGCCATGCTCAGCTCTCAATACATAGACGTTGTAGCGTTAATGGATTTCATCGCCACAACAAGCCCTATAAAAGTGATTACGGGTGATCTCGAGTAAAGTTACTCTATTTCACATTTTAGAGATGTTTTGCAATTGCAGCGTTGTGCTCCTCAACTGTGCGGGAGAAGATCATCTCAGAGCCATCTTTGTTTGAGATGTAGAACCAATATGGAGTGTTGGGATCTGCGTTTATGACTGCCTTAATTGCTTCGAGACCTGGACTTGCAATAGGCGCTGGTGGCAATCCTGGATGTTCATATGTATTGTATGGTGAAGAAATATCGAGATCTGCTTTCGTGAGTCTTTGTTTCCACCATGTTCCCGTGTTCTCCTGATAACCGAGTATGTATTGGACTGTTGCATCGATCTGGAGTGGCCAATCGTTTTTCCAGCGCTTCACGATCACAGATGCGACTTTTTGCATGGTGGGAGGTGTATTTGCTTCCCGTTCGACCATGGATGCAATGGTGAGAACTTGATTCTCTGTCAGACCCTTTGCGCGGGCTTGTTCCTTGAGCTCAGGTGTAAATTTTTTCTTGTAATTTGCCTCAAAAATGCCAAGAACTTGGTCTACAGAGGCATAGCGAGGGAACAGATATGTATCGGGGAACAATGTCCCTTCATTCGCTTGAGCAATAAAATCAGCCTCCGGAATATTGAGCTCCTTGGTGATTTCGTGGGCTATCTCTTCTTTCCGTAGGCCTTCTATAATCGTAATCCACACATCATCCGAGCCTTTCGAAAGTGATTCTATAATTTCGTATGCATTCATGTTCGGGCGAATGCGAAATGATCCCGCTTGAATAACACTGTCTTTTTTGTGTGTGCGAGCGAGGATATAGAATACAAGCTTGCTTCGAATAACCCCTTCCTTGTCGAGTGTATCGATAATGGTTTTAAGAGCTGCACCTCGAGGAATAACAACTGTTGTGGGTTGTGAGTTGCGGGCATCAACAGGCAGTGTGCCTTCATAAAAAATCGCTCCGAAAAGAGTGATCATGACAAGCATCAGCGCGGTAACTATAGTGAACCTATTCATGTGTGTTCTTTTAGTATACATGATCTATGAGGACTCTGTTACAGGCTCACTTACAACCCGCCCGAATGATCTTATGCGTAATAAGAGTTTGGATAAGATGTAGAGTTCTTCAACCTTGAGAAGCCATGAGAAGAATACATAGCTTACGCCCATGGTGAGGGATGAAATGCCCAATAGGAGCACTACGTTAATCGTTCGCGTTGTATCTATAACAAGTTGATCGAGAAGCTTGAGCGCAATATAGGAAGGTATTGACGACAGAAATGAGATGAGCAATATTCGTAGTGCGTTTACGATGAGCTTGTGTATATCATAGCCTTGAATTTTTTTGTAATATGCCAGCATATGAATGATGACATTGATTGTTATTGCAATAGAGAAAGATAGGCCTAGAGACCATTCCGGTAGTTTGAGAATGCTTACAAAGTATACGCTGAGGAAAACATTCAGAGCGATTGAAAACAGGTTGATATAGAGAGGTGTTTTTGTATCGTGAGAAGCATAGAATGCTCTCGTCACGAAGTAGAAAATGCTATGAAAAGGCACTGAAAGTGCGAAATATGAAAGTGTCATTGCTGTCATAACTGTTGCATCCCAGTCAAATTTTCGGCCACCATAGGCTATTCGGACAAGAGGTGTGCGTGCAAAAATGCAGAAGAATGCGAGAGGAATGCTCACATATAAAATCTGTAGGAGTGAATCAACAAACAGGGTTCGAATCGCTCCGTACTTTTTGTCTTTATACAGGGATGAGATATAGGGTAGAGAAGCTTGTCCGAAAGCCATTCCTACAAAAGCGACAGGGAACAATTGTAATCTCTGAGCAAAATTAACAATAGTGACACTTCCCGTACCTATGAGTGTGGCGAGAGATAAATCAATGGTTTGTTCTATCTGGCTTGTTAATACAGAGAATGTTCGGGGTAGAAAAAGGGTAAAGAATTCTTTGATCACGGATGGGTTCCATGATTTGAGACGAAAATGAAATGGCGTTTTGTAGAGTATGGGTACTTGTACGATAAAGAACAGGAAAGCTCCCACAACAGTCCCTATGGCAGGTCCGTAAATCCAATAC
>CAZPDN010000035.1:3748-4147 GCA_964585435.1 uncultured Gammaproteobacteria bacterium | reverse complement strand
GTTGGGACAAGAAAATCGTCCCAAAAATAACCCCCAGGGTATACACAAGAGGAGCTACTGCTGTGAGGAGGAATATTTTATGGGCTTGGGCGATACCAGCGAGAATGTTGCCGTAGACAAAAAATGGAAGCTGGCTCGCAATATAGATACGAGAAATATTGATGACCTCTTGATTTTGTTCGGGGGTAAATCCAGGTGTGATGAGCGGAACAAGAGTACCAGCGCCCACAAAAGCAACAATCATTCCCACTCCAAGTAACACACTGATGACATTAATGATTGTTGAGACATTTTGGTTTAGCTCATGTGATGATTTCTTGTACTTGATAAAGAGGGGAATGAAGGCAGAGCTAAGCGCACCAGTGATGAGAACTTCGAAAACAAAATCGGGTATACGAT
>CAZPDN010000035.1:0-3738 GCA_964585435.1 uncultured Gammaproteobacteria bacterium | reverse complement strand
CAGATTTGCCGAAATACGTTGCAAATGTGCGGTTGCGTACAAGTCCCAGGAAGCGAGACACAATCATCATGGATGAAAGGATGAGAACAGAGGAAAGAATATCTTTTTGTTTTTGGAAGATGACTTCCTTTGTTTTTTGGAGAAGTGTGTTCATGAATCTGAATCATTATACATGTGTCATAGTGATTTGGGCATTGTATATTTGCATGAAATTTCATAAAATGTACCTACACAATAGGATGTTTGGGCCTATGTGATAGATTAATTATACAACGAGGATTGGGGGTGTTTATATGCCACTTATAAAATCAGCACAAAAGAAACTACGACAGGACAAAGTACGTACTGAGCGCAATTCAGTAGTCAAAAAAGCGTACCGAGCTGCAATTAAGCTCGTAACAAAGACAGTTGTTGGAGGAAAGAAAGCATCGTCAAAGGATGTGAGTTTAGCTCATTCGAGAATTGATAAAGCTGTAAAGAAGAATCTTTTGCATCGAAACAAAGCAGCCCGCTTGAAATCACGCATGTCAAAATTAGCGTAAGAGATGCATGAAGCTTTACGATATCAATCTACTACCTAAAAGAAAGAGAAATACGGCAGACATCCTGCTGAATTTTATTCTGTATTACTTCCGCTATATCATCGTGGTAACTCAGATTGTAGTTATAGGTGTGTTCTTTTTCCGCTTCAAAGTCGACCAGCAGGTTATTGACCTCAAAGAATCTTTCAAACAGAAACAGCAGATACTTGCTGTTACTCTCCCTATTGTCGAGGAGGCTCGAATCATTCAGGTAAAAACAGATCAGGTTCAGGCTATCATAGATGATCAGAAAACAACTCTTGGCATTCTTCGAACCATTGTTCGAAGTGTTCCAACTGCGATAACACTCACGCAGATTGAGATACTTGAACAAGAGTTAACTATTCGTGGTATTGCAACAAACGTTCAGGCCGTGCGTACCTTTCATTCGAAGCTTTCATCGTTCGATCAGTTGGAAACGGTCGAAATCTTTGGCATAGAAAGACAAACTGACGGGAGTTTTGATTTTACAATTCGACAAACAAGAACCAATGACAAAGAATGATCTTTTAACAGCTCTCAAGAGTAGTAAGTTTCAGGATTATACCTATGCGACGCTCTTTTTTCTTGTATCTGCTTTCTTCGCTTTTTTTGTTATTCGCCCCGTTTTATCGATTGCTCTTGGTATCCGACGCGAAGCACAGGACTTAAAGGCGATTAACAAGGATTATGAAACAAACATTCAAAAGGTTCTTGGATTGCAATATGATCTCGAGCAACTCCGTCCTCGTAGGGGGCTTATCGATGAAGCATTGCCAAGTCAACCTATCGTACCCAAAATACTTGTTGATATTCAAACAGCGAGTGCGCAAGCTGGAGTACCTATTACTGCATTGCAAATCGAACCAATTCGGCTCAAGCAGGAAGATGTGGAGTCTCGTGGTGACGAATCTGCTCGACCAGCATATATCAGAGCTTCTTTTCGATCCGCATCGTCGTTTGCTCAAATACAACAATTTCTCGAGAGACTTGCTCAGCAACGACGGGTAAAAGGTCTGAGAAATGTGCGTTTAAGTCTTGATCAAGTGCAAGCGCAAAAAGTTGTATCATTAGATGTCGAGGTAGAAGCATACTACCTTCAGGCTCAACCATAACATGAACCAAAAAGAAGTTTTTATCATCTCCGTGACTGTTTTCTTGACTGTTCTAGCGTGGATTGCGTCTGACTTGCTCCATGTATCGCGGACAATAAAGCTACCAGATAATGATCCACAGCTTCGAAAGCCAATAACAGTTGAGCTCAAGACATCTCTGTTTGATGAGCTTGAGGCGAGATCTCAGTAGTATGAATAGACACCATGCGCATCATCCCCACATTCGCATTCCTAGTTATGTTGCCTTTACTCTTTTAGTGCTTTTTGCACTTGGATTGTCAGCACTTGTTAAAAGTACTGTTAAGCCCAAAGTTCAACAGGCGAATCTGCTGGAAAGAGTGGATGTGGTGAATGTACGAGATACATCGATCACACTTTTTTGGCGCACAAAGGAGCCAACTGTTGGCTCTGTAACGTATCTGTATGCAGGAGATTCGAGGGAAGTATTTGATGATCGAGATGTTGCTGGGGAGCCTCAGAAAAGATTTAATCATATAGTGACTCTTCATGGATTATCACCTCTCACAAAGATATCGTATTGGATCGGTATTGATGCTCAGAAAATCGGTCAGACGGCAGAGCTTGCATTCGAAACATCAACAACCAGAAAGCTGACACATGGACGTGATGTGGATCCACTTGTTGGAACTTTGGTAAAGCAAGATGGGAGTATTGTTCAGAATGCTTTCGTTATCGCACATATTCCTCAGGCCAAACCAATGCTTGCCCAATCTCTTGAAGATGGATCGTTTCTTTTTTCACTCTGCTGTGTTGTCCGACATACCGACGGAGAGCCTTTGACTGTAGATAAAGCGACGCCAGTGCGATATGAAGTTGTGACAGAACAGGGTGTTGTTGCTCAGGCCCAAGTTGATTCTTTAGCGGAGACACGTGTGAATGTGGATGCTCCTGAGAATAAGCCTGGAGCGGTGAAACCTCTAAAACGTGTAGCACAAGCACCCCAAGATGTATCTGTGCAAGATCAGCCTACAGACTCTGAACAACCTCAGGTCCTTGCAGTTACAGACTCTTCATATGATTTCCAAGACATTGATATTATTTATCCGCGTGAAGGTGGTACTATTCCTGGAACGCGACCGCTGATTAAGGGTTTTGCAGAGCCAGGTATGGACGTGAAGGGGAGTTTTAAACAGGAAAATCGATTATTTCAGGTAACTGCAAACGAGAAACGATACTGGGAGTATGAACCCTCTTTTGATTTTCAGCCAGGTGAGCATGAGCTTGTGATTGAAACAATCGATAGCACAGGTCGAAAGTACGTACAAAGCCGACTATTCAGAATTCTTAAAAGCGGTGAGTCGGTATTAGGAGATGCAACTGGGTCTGCGACGCTCACTCCCTCACCAACACCTACTCCCGATCCAACGGCCACACCATCGCCTACCATCCAGATTTCATCAACACCTCCTGTGACAGGTCTCAACATAGTTCCTCTCACCCTCATAAGCCTCGTGCTTATTGTGATTGGGGCAGGAATTGTATTACTATTATAGGCATGGACGTCATTGGTCTTATATCTTCTGTGAGTCGCTTGGCTATTGTTGCATTTGTCATTACATTGGTGGTTGTTGCGTATGAGGTATTCCTTATCTCACGCAGGAAAAAACAACAACCCATCGCACAATCTCAAGACGTCTCTATTCCTGAGTTCTCTGCAGATGCCCGACCTGGTACATTTAGCCCCATCCATGTCGATGAGGTTGCAAAGGAGTCCTTCCAATTAGGTTCACGTAAGATACCTCGCTCATACGCATATGTCTTATTAGGATTATGTGTGCTTTTGGTTGTTGGAGGAGGATTCTTAATTTATAAACGAAGCACATTGTCATCACCTGATGTCAAGTTGACGGATGTTGTTCCAACAAAAAACGCACAACAACAGACAGACGACTCATCAGATTTACTCTCAGGCGTGCCAATCATACCTTCACAAGGTCAATTATCCCCTACGCTTTCTCCTTCACCTGATCAGACGAACAATGGACAAGACATCGTTGTTTCGCCTACGCCAACATCAACCCCAACACCAACAGGTCCTGTCG
>CAZPDN010000034.1:0-6446 GCA_964585435.1 uncultured Gammaproteobacteria bacterium | reverse complement strand
CATCTATGTTACGAGAGGTACAAGTGATGATGCTTTCTTTCGATACGATACCCAAACAGATAGTTGGGATACTCTCGAGAATGTGACATTCGATGTCTTAAATGCGATGTATTCAGGAGGTGATCTTGCGTACAATCCTGCGGGATATGTATATGCAATTCAGGGTGGTGGATACTCAGGTTTTTCACAATACTCCATCGCAGACGATACGTGGACGTCTCTCCCAGCACTTCCAATGATTGCAAACAACGACGGAACAATTACGTATCACGAAGATGAAAATGCCGTATATTATGTAGCAGGAGCATCGAGAACTGCCTTTTACAAATATGATGTGGGTTCGCAGACGTGGACTGAATTATCAGAAGTCCCAAGTACTGTTGGTCAAGGAGCTGATATTCGCGATGTGGGAGACAAGCTGTATCTGATGAGAGGGAATACAACGCAAAATATTTATACGTACGATATTAATACAGATTCGTGGCTTGTTCCAAACTACGGAATCTTCGGAAATGTGTTTAGAGGAGTTGATTATCACCCATATTCTACTGGTGCAGAAATTGTACGAGGGAGTGGGTCATATTACTATATTGCAAAAGGAAATAGTGACAATGTGTTTGTTCGATATGATGCAAGCACGGGCTCTGTTTTACAGCTCTCAGATGCTCCATTTAGCTTCACAACAGGAGCAGAAATGGCATATGATGCAGAGAACGGCATCATCTATGCAATTGGTGGTACAAGCAATACAGGTTTATATACATATACAATCTCAACGGATACGTGGACAGAGATAACAACAGATGCATTAACTGCAGCTCCAAGCACGAATGCGGCTCTTGCACATGATGGATCACGGTATCTCTATTACATGCGCGGTGGAGGTACGACAAGTTTCTACAGATATGACGCAGATGCCTCTGCTGGTGCGCGATGGAGTACGTTGGCAGTTATACCTGCTGGAACTTCTACCGGAGCTGACTTGCTATACAAAGATGGGTACGTTTACGCAACGAGAGGCAATGCTACCACCACTTTCTACAGATACAGTGTCAGTGGTGGGACATGGTCAACTATGACCGCTATTACAGGTACAGTTAGCACGGATGGTTTTCTTGTCGATGGGGGAGATGCGGATTCGATCATTGGGTGTAGGGGTGGCAATACATCCACGTGTTACAAATATAGTATTGCAGGCAATTCTTGGTCGACGCTCGACACCGCTCCTGCTAACTATTCATCTGGTGCAGCTGCTGATTCAGGTTCATATCGCATGATTTCGATTGCTGGTCAGGGTACGAATACGTTTACGAACGGTCTTTATTCGTATGTTATGCCAACCTCTTCATCTTCATTTGCATTGACAGGATCATATATTTCGCAGACTCACGACCTGGGATCTATCTATAAATTTAGTAATATTCAGGTTGCGTATACTCAGGGTGCATCTGGTACCACCATGACCCCATATTCGCGTTCATCAAGCGATGGTGCTGATTGGAGTTCGTGGACAGCCACCGCAAATCCTCGAGAAATTGGTTCATCTACTACGTACGAAATCAAGTCTCCAGAAAACAGATATCTACAAGTTAAGTTTGAACTCTCGTCGAGCGGGGGATTGTATAGCGACGTCATACAATCTTATTCGCTTGGCTACTATACTGACTCAACTGCACCAACAAATCCTTCCACGCTCTCCGCATATAGTACGTCGGGTCAATCTACTTCAATTACCACAGATACGTGGTATGCTCATGCAGCACCCAACTTTGATTGGCAAGATGCAGAAGCAGTTGGTGGAGCATCGGATGGAGTAGGTGGCTCAGGAGTAACGGGCTATTATGTGTATTTTGGAACAGATGCTAACGCTGATCCGGCCGTAAGTGGATCTTTGCAAACAACATCTTCATACACAGCTTCATCCCTCACCACGGGGCAGACATATTATCTTCGAATTAAGGTTAAGGATGATGCAAACAATACATCGGCTTCTGCATGGAGTGCATTTACCTATAAATATGACTCTACTGCGCCAACAAATCCATCGAGTATATCATCTGATCCTCCGGGGTATTCAACAAGCTCCAGTTTTACCTTTACATGGTCTGCGGGTTCCGATGCACATTCCGGACTAAGCTCTTACTGTTGGAGTACAGAGGATGCTGGGGATTCTGAAACGTGTACGTCAGACAGGATTGCTACAGCATCTGCATATACAACAGGCACGAATACGTTCTATGTACGAGCCAAAGATGCAGCGGGTAATTTTGCAGGTTCGTATGTCAATGCATCATACTACTACACAGGAGGTGCTCCAGGCGCACCTACCGATTTAGAAGCAACCCCGTCAACAAATACCCAGAACTCTTTCTCGTTCACATGGACAGCACCTGTAGTTGATGGTGACGAGTCAGATATTCGATATTACTATTCAGTCAATGCTCTTCCGACAGCCGAAAATGTGACAGAGGTGGGTAGAACGAGAGTGCTGGCATCGGATACATATGCAACACAAAAGGGTTCAAATATCTTGTACGTTGTTGCTCAATATCCATCCACCTACACAATTGATGAAGATCCGGACAGCATTGACTTTAATAATTACTCGTCAGTTGTTTTTACTGCAAATACTACGGCGCCTGGAATTCCTGAAGATGTTGAGATTGCAGACGTGTCAGTAAAGAGCACGGAGAGCTGGAAATTGGCTCTCACATGGAATGAGCCGACAGCAAGTGGATCCGGTGTCGCGAACTACAAAGTCTACAGATCTGCCGTTACGGATGCGAGCTGTTCTACAGATATTACGGACTTTACAAATGTTGCTTCCTCATCTGAGCCATCATATGTTGGTTCAAACCTCAGTCAAGCAACGTACTATTATTGTATTAAGGCATGTGATTCCACAGGAAACTGTTCAGCACCAAGCTCAACTGTGTCTCTGTATCCTGATGGAAGGTGGGAGACAGCACCAGGTTTGATCGCAGAGCCAGAAGCAGTCGTTAAAACAAAGACCGCTACAATATCATGGTCTACAGACCGCACATCATCTTCATTTATTAAATATGGCAAGGCATCTGGGGAGTATGGTGATGAGGTCGGATCATCCGATCAAGTAACCGCACACGAGGTTGATCTGAAGGACCTGGAGCCGGGGACCACCTATTACTACAAAGCTCTGTGGTCAGACGAGGATGGTAACTTGGGAGAATCAGAAGAGCTCACATTCCAGACAAATGCAGCGCCTTATGTTGCAAATGTGTCAGTGTCAGATATTAGCACCTCAGATGCGTATGTGAGTGCAAAAATAACATACGCCTCATCAGCAGTGTTGCAATACGGCCCGACAACAGCATATGGCGGTTCTGTTGAAATACCTGTCTCACCATCGGGCGGATTGTATTCAGTGCGCCTTGATAAACTTCTTGAAGATACTCAATATCATATTCGAATTGTCGCAGAAGATGACGAAGGAAATGAGTACATAGGTGAAGACCATTCTTTCCAGACGTACCCAATACCAAAAATTAATGAGGCATTACTCAAAATACAACAGGTCACAGGTTTGCCAACCGCTACCATGCGCCTGATGTGGCCAACAAACACAGAAACATCGTCGATCGTAACGTACTATCCAACAGCATTGCCTGAACAAGCGATAGATTCGGTAAATCTGACGAGGACTCTTCAGCATCAGGTCATAATTCAGGACTTGAAAGATGAAACACAGTACACCCTTGTCATAAAAGGAAGAGACATAGCGGGCAACGAAACCCAACCATTGGTTAAAACCTTTACAACAGCAAAAGACTTGCGAGAGCCTGCAATACTAGACCTCACGGTTGAAAGTACTATCGTAGGTGTGGGTGATGAAGCTAAAGCTCAGATCATTGTATGTTGGAAAACAGATGAACCAAGCACTACTCAGGTGGAATACAATCAAGGAACAAGTGGACAATATGGATCTTCAACACAAGAAGATACAAACCTGACAAGTGATCATTGTGTCACCATAGCAGGAATGGAACCTTCATCTATTTATCAAGTGCGCCCTGTATCCAAAGATAAGGCTGGCAATATAGGCAGATCATTTGATACAGTTATAGTTACACCTCGGGCAACGAAATCAGCTCTGAATCTTGTCGTAGATAAATTATCATCAACATTGGGTTTCCTAAAAATCTTTCAAAAATAACACACATGGCTCAAAAAGTATTCATTAAAGCAGAAGGAGTAAACAAAATCTTTAAGGTGGGTGAACAAGATGTTCATGTGTTGAAGGATGTTAATCTTGAGATAAATGAAGGTGACTTTACAATCATTTTTGGCCCATCAGGGTCGGGTAAGTCCACGTTACTTCACTGTCTACTTGGGTTAGAAGCACCATCACAAGGTTCTATCACCATAGAGGGTCATAATTTCTATGATATGAATGAGGATGAGCGGGCCATGTATCGACGTAACAAAGTGGGTATGATCTACCAACAACCGCTTTGGATCAACTCAATGAATATTATCGATAACGTTGTTTTTGCTCTTCATTTGCTTGATGTTGATAAAGATTTGATCGAAGACAAAGGTCTGAAAGCCTTGGAGCGTGTAGGAATGAAGGAGTGGGCAAGATACAAGCCCCGCGAGCTCAGCTCGGGCCAACAGCAGAAGGTGAGCTTGGCGCGATCTCTCATCATTGATCCAGCGCTCATTGTTGCAGATGAACCTACAGGAAATCTTGATACTGTTTCGGGACAGAACCTGGTCCAGACTTTTTTGGATGTGAATGCAAATGGGCTAACGATTATCATGATTACACACGAATTGGAATATCTCAAATACGCCTCACGATTGATTCATGTTGTCGACGGGGTGGTTGTTGAAAATTACGTAACGAAGCACAGGCAGATGAAGGTTAAAGTAGATGATGACAATAAAAACAAAAAGGTTGTTACCTTGCATGATGCATCATATGCACAGAAGATGAATTTGTAACATGAACAGTATGTCAAAAAAAGAAGCTCTTATCCTATTTCTAAAAACCGTACTCAACCCAGTCAATTGGTATAAAGCCGTGCGGTATAGTATCGTAAATGCTCCCCATATCGCTCTCAATATCTATTACTTCTCAATCTTTTTTGTCCTGTTGATACTTTTCATGATTGACAAGTGTCTTTTCCTTTTGACTAAAATCCCAATTCTAAATAAGGTTGTTGCGTTGTTGAGTATTCCGCTTCGCCCAGTAACGAAATCAAAAGACATGCTCATTGCTTATATCGAGCGGGTTCGGCCCTTTCAGGTGAGACAAAGCTATTTAATCGAAATCGCATATGGAAATTTGCGATCGCGAGCAAACAGAACCATGATTACCATATTTGGCATGGCGACGGGTATAGGCATTATCGTGTACTTATTGTCATTGGGGTATGGAATAGAGCGATTGGTTATTAGTCAGGTTGCTTCTTTAAATGAGCTACGCATGATAGACGTTTCAGGAAGTCAGAACACTGCGCTTGAGTTAAACAGGGACACCATTAAAAAAATTCGTAAATCAAAGCAAGTTGAAAAGGTCCTGCCCATGATTTCGCTTGTGGGACGAATAACGTATAACAAAGCTCAGACAGATGTGCTTGTCTATGCAGTCGACGAATCATACCTTGCTTTATCAGAGCTTGATTTGAAAATGGGGTCATTTTTCAAAGACGCTTCATCTACAGATTACGCATACCTGGAGGATAATTCTAATGCCAAGGTTGCCGGAGTAGCCTCAAAAATGGAAAAAGGATCTCTAAATGCTTTTCGTACAAAACAACTGAGCAGATTTCACATTATGCCTCAACAGCAGGCTCCTGTGCATTCCGAATGTTCCATTTCATCTCCACTGCTAGGACATACTACCCGATTGGATTTCCCCATTGAGGGAAGGAAAATCTGGGGAGGTACATATGCTCCATATCAACCTCTCGGTCGCATCGGAGTTGACCCTAAAAAGGACGAATATCTTGGAGCATGGGTATATTCAAAGGTGCCATTGTTTACGGAAAACATCGATGGTTCATTCATTCCAAAGATTGGTGACAATGGGTATCAACTTTGGGAATATGGATGCATTCAGGAATCATTAATTCAGTTTGTAGCAGACGATTTGGCTGAGTTGAGGACTGAATCGCAGAGTGAGAAAGTATTAGGTGTGTCATCTTCATATTCAGAAGCTGAAGTGCTCGCAGCCACGTCGGCAGCTGCCTTGATTGAGTCTATAAATCAGCAAGGAGCAAACGCAACAGGATCAGCAGTTCCTGCATTTTTAACAGAAGTCGTTGCGACAGATTCATCAGGCATCGAATATGTGAAGCTTATTGCATCTCAGTCAGCTCAGGCTCAAAAGACGAGCGAAGACGGGCTCAAGTTTCAATCGAAACCTGTTGCTCAAGCCTTGATCTCTACAGGACTCATGAAGC
>CAZPDN010000033.1:0-6478 GCA_964585435.1 uncultured Gammaproteobacteria bacterium | reverse complement strand
TCGCCACGTCGGGATTTCCCCTGACGTAGCTTTCCACAATGCGCCAAATCGGCGTCTTACGTAGATACGTCTTGATCACGAGTTTTCCCTTTCTTTCCTGTAAAAGTCTCCAGGAAAAAGTCGACGGCAAGAAATATTGCCCCCCCGATAGCGAAAACCGCTATCATCAAAACAGTACAGCCTCGACCAACCAAGTCACTCATCTCTGAGACTTACTGTGTCACCACTTGGTTTTAGATCCACCGAACATAAGTACGGCTATCACCTGAAAGATCAGGTCGCAGATCGACAAGATCACCGATATGACAGTTCCCACGACCAGAATGGCTATGAGAACGGTCAATGCCACCGCCTGTTCAACGGCTCTTCGTATGACAGTCATCTTGTTGTACCTCTTGTGTGTAGCACGACTCGTATTGTCACAATGACAACACATCTATGCTATCGGCCTCTACCCCCCACAAGCAAAGGCCGACAGCATAGGCATCCCTCTTTGTAAAGTTCAATGCACACAAGACAGCAATTGCCTGCGTGTGCAACCCGCATAGTATACCAAATGGGTCGTTTTGGTATAATACTCTTCATGTCATCGGTATAGCTTCCGATACATGTGATTACTTTAACATTGAGGGATGATGTGTTGCGCGATGGAAATCTCTTCCACTCACGAATGGCTTTACACCGCGCAATACTGAATAGTGTTGCTAAAGAGAAAGGATCGCCACGCTCGTGTTTTGGCGTATCGTTGTTGGAACAGTCATACTCAAATTCATTGAGCTACTGATCCAGCAGTTTCTTCGAAAGGAAGACTGAGATGTTCCTAAGCAAGCTTCTACATGTCCTTGCCTACATCATGATTGGCATAGGACTGATCTGCGTGGTCCTTACGGCACTTCGAATCGCGCTGTACGCGTATTGCGAGCACAAGGGGGAACTATGACCCCCGTCCAGTCGAGCGGATGGTTCGATGGAGGCACGGTTCTCGCTGTGCTTTCTGTCATCGGGCTCGGATACCTTTACTACAGAACCTACCGCCCCTGACCCTTGTGGTTGGGGAATCATCCCTCAACCACACCCCAATAAACCCTTCCCCTAGCATTCTACATCCTATAGTTGCAATCCGGAAAGACTTATAGTATAATACGCTTCCGTGGTACACATCTCTGAGAAATCAGGCATTACAACCGTGCCACATATGAACTAACTATGAATACAACACAACGAATTATCACAATCTCTGCTTTGGCACTGAGCATGCTTTTTTTGGCCCAGCCTATTTTCGCTGGATCATATGACAGCCCTGTGCACCGAAGCATTATGATCGATAAAAAAGTGGGCATGCCTTCAAACACGAAGGGTGGAACTGTTATGGCTTACTATGACAATATCCCTGCTCAAACGTATTCATTTTCACCTCTACAGGATGTCACGTATTCCATCAAGGTTAAAAACACTTCTGGTGTTGCGCTAACTGGCGTGGTGGTCAAGGATTTCGGTCCAACACATACCTACCTCAAGGGCGTCACTGGCACACTTGATGAAGACACGAACACCCTAACCATTCAGGCTGGTGATTTTGCTGTCAACGAAGAGAAAACTTTCACCGTTCATGCAAAAATCAAACCTGCATCACAGGTTCCGACAGGTACATCGTGTGTGATCAACAAGGCCCACGCATCAACAGATGGCGTGTCAGCTGAGGACACATCAAGCATTTGTATCAACAATGGCTCTGCCTCCTCTATCCCAACAACGGGTCCTGAGCATGGAATTGCTCTCATGGGACTTGCTAGTGTCATGGGATACGTCGGTATGCGATTGAGAAAAATGGCCTAATGGTACTATACTGTTAGCATGTCTGAGTTAGCTCACTTACAGATTCGCAACCCAAAAGACGATTCGACGCCTATTGGCGCAACGGTGCAGATCTTTTCGTCTCTCATCACGGGCTCAATAACCTGGAAAGATGGACTTTTCCATCCACCAACACCATATGCCTTTGAATTGGCTCTACTGAGTCAGAGAATCTATTTTTATGCGACATGTTCACTTGAAAAACAATCCCTTGTCCAAAGCCTCATAACGTCTACTTTCCCCCACAGCGCCATACAGCGCACAAAGGATCCTTTTGACCACATTCTTTCATCACCCCATGTTGTCGTGGGCGAGCTCGTGCTTGCTGGCCCGTATCACCTTCCCATTCGCACGCACGCAGATTTCAATAGCCTTGATCCCCTCACTTCCACTCTCGGATTCTTGTCCAAAGCAGACCCAGACATGGCAGTGGGCATCCAAATTCTCTATTCACCTGCCACGTTTCCTTGGCAAAAACAGGCTCTCAAACTTACTGAAAAGAGCGATGATCCGCAAAAAACTGTGAAGGCTGGTTTCGTGAATCAGAAAGTTGCGCATCAAGGCGGTAAGACCATCATCCGCATATTCGCTAGCGGGCCTTCAGAAGGCGCTGCAAAGTCCTTCCTCCGAAATCTTGCCGGCACATATGGGTCTTTTTCAATTGGCGAGGCCAATCAACTGAAATATAAAGGCATTGAAGACACCAAAAAAGCAATTCACCACATTCGAACTCGCACACATTCATATTTCGACAATCGAGAGCAAATTATGAATGCTGCAGAATTGGCGGGCTTATGGCACTTGCCAGGCGCAAGCTTGAATGGCATCAAAAATATTGCATGGGGCAAATCTCTTGCTGGTGAACCACCCGAGAACGTGGCTCTTGCAACCGCTGTTACTGAAGAGGAAAAACAAGAGATCAATTTCTTTGCGAAAGCTGAATTCAAAAATCAGGAACAGATCTTTGGCATAAAAACACCTGATCGACGCAAACACGTCTACATCATTGGAAAAACAGGTTCGGGTAAATCCACGCTCATTTCGAACATGGCAATCGATGATATTCGTCGTGGTCGAGGGGTGTGCATTATTGACCCTCACGGCGACCTCACCGAAAGCATTCTTGACTACATTCCCAAACGCCGGGTCAACGATGTGGTGTATCTTGAAGCATTTGATCAAGAAAGGCCCTTCCACCTCAATATTTTGGAGGTTCACAACCAAGAACAAAGACATTTAGTAGCCTCGGGTATTGTTTCTATTTTTCAAAAAATGTATGGGCACAGCTGGGGCCCTCGATTGGAATATATCTTGCGCAACCTCGTGCTCACGCTCATTGAAGTGAAGGGAACGACGCTCTATGACGGCATGCGCCTGCTCACAGATAAAAAATATCGCGACAAGATTCTTGCACAGGTTTCTGATCCTGTCATGCTCAACTTTTGGCGCACTGAATATGATGTGATGAATGATAAACAGCGCGTCGAGTCTATTGCATCGATCCAAAACAAACTCGGACAGTTTGTATCCACACCTATGATCCGCAACATCTTGTCTCACCCCACCTCATCCATTGATTTAGCAGATATTATGAATAGCGGAAAGATTTTACTTGTTAACTTGTCACAAGGTAAATTAGGAGAGGATAATGCAGCACTTCTTGGCGCAATGATTATTACGCAAATTCAGCTTGCTGCAATGGCCCGTTCGTACATTAAAGAGTCCGAGCGACGTGATTTTTTCCTCTACGTGGACGAGTTTCAAAACTTCGCCACAAGCTCATTTGTCAAAATCCTCTCTGAAGCTCGAAAATATCGCCTTGCCTTGACACTCGCAAACCAGTACATTGATCAGTTCGATGAAGAAATCCGCAACGCTATTTTTGGAAATGCGGGTACAATCATCAGCTTTGTTGTAGGTGCGCGCGATGCTCAACACTTGATGAAAGAGTTCGGAGGCCTGTACAGCGAATCAGATCTGGTCGGATTGGGCAAGTTTGAGATTGTCCTCAAGCTCTCCGTAGACAGCATGACTACTCCCCCGTTCCCCGCTCGCACGCTTCCACCTCCAGCTCTGAGCAATGACAACCGCGAAAAAATCATCCGCCTCTCCAAAGAAAAGTACGGTCGCAAAGCTTCCTAATACACCCAATACTCATTTTGCATGTGTGATTTTGAGTGTTTCAATGGTCTCATAGTATGTTGAGAAAGGACCACGTGTATGCAATGTGGATAACTATTTTCATATCTACAAGGCGACCACTATTCTTGACAACTGACCTCACGCATGATATACTATGGGTCTCTTGAAGTGTGGGAATTGCTCCTGCATTTTCAAGAGAAAATATTGATGCGTGCTGTCTCATCAAGCAATTACGCTTGACCACGACACCCACGCGCGCGTTTACATAGGTTCAGTTATATTTAGTTGGAAAGGACACATGGCAGACACGTGTTGGCTCCACAGAGCTTGGTACTCAGATACTCGGCTGTGTGGAGCCTAACACAACTCTGCCCTCGCAGGCTCCGGGCAACCGCGCCCGCGAGGGCATTCCGTTTAGCCTCCAAGGAGGGGGCAAAGCCATGTTTCGCACAATTCTGCTCATCGTGCTACTTGGGCTTCCGGCGTTTCCAAACGCATGCGGAGGCAATTCCAAGGAGTCCGCGGCCTCACAAGAAGCGGCCTTCAACGCCGCCCGTACCGCAGAAGCTGTGCAGGGTACGCCCACATGGGCGGTCCCTGACGAAGTCGCCACTGTTCGAGCTCAGCTCGAGCAGGTACCCGCTGCCACAAAGGAGGCCCTGCTCGATGAACACGGTTTCCCCGTGACTTCGAAGGGCATGGGGTATGCTGGCTACAGCGACCCCAGGGAGATCTTCGAAGATCCCCACGGAAATCAGGGAGGATGTCAGGATCCCTGGCTTCCCTCTCCGACCAGGTGTGTGGTTTGGTCGGAAAACTGCTGGCTGTGCAACGGTCAGATAGTTTGCAAGTGTCCACCGGGAGGCTGTATTGTCATACATACAGCCACGCCCAGGCCGGAAAAGCCCACGGCGGTTCCGCCTGAGGACACACCAGTGGTTCCGCCGACCGCAGTTCCGCCCACTGCAGTTCCGCCGACGGCAGTTCCGCCTGAGGACACACCAGTGGTTCCGCCGACCGCAGTTCCGCCCACTGCAGTTCCTACGACCGCAAGGCCGGACTTCACGCCCCGTCCTACGGAAGGCACCGACTGTGAGGACTGCATCGACCCTTACCAGGTAGATGCTGACATGGGGGTGCACCAAGGGGCATTCGTGCCTGAGGGAAGGGAGTGTGCTTTCGAGCACAGGCCCGGCGAGAAGAAGATTGACAGCATGAAGTGTCCGCCTGCATACTTCTGCACGGTGGACAACGATGCGGGGTTCTTCGTCGTAGAAGGCCGGGACGGTTTGGTCTTCGACAACGTCTGGGGCGCAACCGTCAGGTGGCGCCTTTGGCCGGGCTATGCCGGAGAGACCCTTGCTCGGGTGTATGAAGGCGAGTTCTGCCACGCGCAGAAGCGAGCTCCAAGTTGGGCCGAGGGAAGTCAGCTCCGCGCCTTCGACGCCTTTGGCGTCGAACAGTTCTTCCCGACCCCCAGCCCCGAGAGGTGCGCTATTCGTAACGCACCCTGAGGGCACCACCACAACCGAATAACTGAGCCTACTGCCGGCCTGCACGCAAGTGTAGGCCGGCGTAGCCTTATGCGCATGATTAGAGATCGTGCCTAGAAGGCTACGTATGAAAACTACACTATCTATTATCATTCCCGTGTTTAACGAATCAAAG
Source organism: uncultured Gammaproteobacteria bacterium (assembly GCA_964585435.1). Taxonomy (GTDB): domain Bacteria; phylum Patescibacteriota; class Microgenomatia; order UBA1406; family HO2-37-13b; genus 2-02-FULL-43-11-A. The sequence goes on along the minus strand of CAZPDN010000033.1, from coordinate 814 downwards.
CGTCTGGATAAGACCATTCGTGCCTTTGGTCAACTTACACTTCCCTCTTCACTCAAGCTGAAGGAGATTCTTATCATTGATGATGGATCAACAGATTTGTCGCGCGAATTATCAAAAAAAGTCATTCAGTCTCTCCGTGCTCACACACATACACCTGTTACCATTCTCAGCTACAGCATGAATCATGGTAAAGGCTGGGCAGTACGACAAGGTTTTCGACATGTGACAGGAGAGTATGCATTGATCGTCGATGCAGACATGTCTACCCCCTTACAAGAATTAAAAAAGTTTGCACCTCTTGTTAGCTTGAAGCGGGATGTTATCATAGGCACCCGAAAGACCCAAGAGGCAACAATTAGTCGCCCACAACCACTGTATAGACAGCTATTTGGACGCATCTATACTCAGCTAGCGAATCTTTTCTTGCAAACAGATGTATCTGACTTCACATGTGGATTCAAAGTCTTTTCACGCTCAGCATATACCCTTATGTATGAACATAGTCGCATAAATAGATGGGGATATGATGCTGAGTTAATTTTCATAGCTCGTTTACACTCGTTACCAATCTATGAAATCCCCGTCACATGGAATGACGTTAAGGGAACGAAAGTATCTCTACTTAAAGATAGCATTCGCTCATTCTTAGAGCTTTTTCAGATCCGATGCAACCACGTTATCGGAAGGTACTCAAACGTGCCTTTAGGAACTCTAAACAATCAATTTACATCCTTGTTTCAGCGTGCCTAAATTTCTATACTGAAACATATGAAAATCGCTGTTGTATCCAGCTATCCTCAAAAGGGTTCAACAC
>CAZPDN010000032.1:0-6627 GCA_964585435.1 uncultured Gammaproteobacteria bacterium | reverse complement strand
CCGTCTGCTGAGGGTGATGGTGTTGGTGAGACAAATGAAGGTGGTGATTCGGCTGGTGAATCTCCGTCTGCTGAGGGTGATGGTGTTGGTGAGACAAATGAAGGTGGTGATTCGGCTGATGAGACTCCACCTGAGGCAGGTGATGGAGGTGGTCCGAGGGAAGCTCCGCCTCCAGGCGATGGTGGTGGTGATGGTGGTGGAGGTGATGGCGAACCACCTGCAGGGCCGGATGGCGATCCTGGAGAAGAGCCCGCTAATGAACCTGAAGATGATCATCTTGAAACCCTTGGGAGTCAAGAAGTTGATTTCATCGAAATTGATGATCCCTTTTTTGCTGAGAGATACAGTGTCGATGATGAGCTTAGAGATGCCAAAAATGACCTTATGAATCAATATCAAGCATACTTGCGATTTACTTCAAGAGACAAGTGGACCGATAGGCATAGAGAGATTGCGTCATTGATTACTGAGCCTGGTCAAAACCGACTGCAGAGAGCTGCAATAAAGATACTAGAGGTGACCTACAGACGTCGCATCATGGAGGTTGTCATAGCAGGACGAAAATATCATTACTTCGAATATGATGTGAGAAAGACTGAAGACTGTAAGGAGTTTGGGCAAGGTTCGGAAAGTACAGTTGTGAAGCTGGCTAGGAGCGACGAGCTCTCAAGGTACTCAGATGATGAAGTTGAGGTGATTCGATCACTTGATCCCAAAGGTAGGCTCCATTCTGAAACAGAGCCAGAGTTATTTCTGAAATACTTTGAGAAAGTATACGCCGAAGCCTCTAGTCCAGATGTTCCAGGCAACCTTCAAAGCAAAATGGATACAGCGTATACCCACTATCGCTCAACACTTATGGGCATCATCTACACACTAGTTGCAGATAAAGTTACAGAGGAGGATAACAAAAGCGGAACGCCACATTTAGCATCTCAACTTGGTAAGCAAATTTCACACCTTAAAGAATACACCAAGGGGCTGTCTCAGGCTGAACTTGATAGAATCGGGGGTGGGATTAACGTGACGCTTCGGCTACCTACCCAGCGTGTTCCGGAGGGTGAGCTTGCTCTACCTTTTGGATCAGACAAAAAGGTTAAGGGTATGACTGAGGTTATAATGCCCATCTCGAAAGCTCTTCAAATAGATATTTTAGGATCAATTGATGCAATTGACTCTACGGTTACAGCTGCGAATACGTGCCGTGCACGACTACACAGCTCAGTAGGAGTAGATACAATTATCGCTGCCGGCAAGAACATTAGCTTCGAAAAGCTGCCAGGGGCTGTTGCAGATAATCCGTATCTGGCATTTGCCATGCAAGAATACATTCGTTCTCTGTCACAGGTTATGGCAGAAATTAATCATCTTCCTCAATCCAATTTCCTGATGCTGGAGGATGGGAAAATAGAGCGCGCTGAGATGTTGACCATGCAGGCGATGATGCTGAGATTTCCCCCACCCACCCCCATTGATTTGACCGGGAATGAAGAGGGTGCAAGAGCTGAAAGAATTAAAAGGATTACCGAATTGGTTGAAAAAAATCTGCGAGAAAAGAGGCGCAATGATGACACAGTTGCGACAACCCCCGACCCCGAAACAAGAGAGTTTATAGAGAAGGTAGCTAGTTCAACTTACACTGCTGAAGACATGCAGGGCAATTCTTCGGAACAAAAATCATTGAGACAAGAAATTATTGCCATCGACAAAGAAGTTTTGAGGCAGAATGATTTAGACAATGAACGTCGAAAGAAGCGATATGAAACTGATATTGAGACGGCGGTAAAGGTGGCAAAGGGTCTGCAAGTTGGGTTGGGTGAGTTTTGGAGCGTGTTGGATTCAGGCATTGGAGACGAAATGCTCACGAGCACCGTCATAGGTCCTGACGGTAATCCAACTCGGGCAATTGATTTCCAGGATATGAATTCAACTGTACTTGCAAATCTTGCCGCATACAAATTCCCGGAAGATCAGCGATTTGGTAAGGAAGATGGATTCGGATTGATTGGTGTTGAAACAGATAGATATGTTGGAGAAATTCCTCAGGACACCAACAAGAGAGTCCCGGATGACCCAACAAAAGCTTCGTTTCTAAGTAGAGTACTTCATGGATTGCAGATTGTAAATCTTCCCCAAGCTTACAGAAATTCAGATCAGCTTCTTGCTGCCGCTCGTGGAAACCAAGAAGAGCTACTACCTGATACCCGCACACATACGGATTATATGAATAATGCACACGATATTCTTGATGCTGAAAGAGTTGGACCAACTAAGAACCTCGAGAGAATTTATGAGAATTCGATTACATTCAGACAAATGGTTCGAGTTCCTGTGAGTAACCTACCCGCATCTGGAGGTTGGAGAGTTGAGGGTGCAGACGGCTTTGATAAGAGGTATATTTCAGGATTTGAAACACATGCAGCAGACCAAGGCCTGAGTGGTTTGCCTGCTCAAGAATTTGTGATGAATAAGCTAAGGGAATTGGGTGGAGAACGAATGGTCATATATTACATTGGCAAGAAGCTTAAGGCATTTATGAAGCAAGATCCGGAATATATCCCATTCATGACACAGTACGATACTGTTGAAACCAAACTGAAAACCGCTGCAATGAATGGAGATTTTGAAACTGCTGCGCTTGAGGAGGATGAGGCGTGGCTTGAGCGTGCGATGCCAATTATGAATCGCATGAAGGATCAGGCACGAGCTAAATATATTAATCAATATGTTATGACTCCTCTGCTTGAAAAGCATCCAGAGATGGCGCTCTTGATGGAGCGGAAGGCTTTCGCTCCGAAAATGGTGAGGGCGGAAGTGGAGGCGCAGCTTATATATGATCTTGGGCGTAATGGTTCGGTCATTCTTGAACCGAGTGTTGTTAGGAATCCAAATAGGCTGACGTATGCGATGCGATATGCATGCATTCCATTGTTTGAAGTTGCTATGCGCAGTGAATCACATATTACAGATGGTCAGTCTTTGAATGGAGAAGAGCGAGCCGCATTTGAAAAGAGGATTTATGATTTTTTCCAGAGTTCAATAAAAGATTCGTCTCCCGTTCAACTGGTGCCTGGGCAGGTATCACAAGCTCATCCATCTTTGGCTCAAATATTCCAAGGCGATGATCTACGTGCGAAAACAATGAATATGTATGGTGTCTATACTGCTTACAAGCGATTCCTCGGCCAGACTGTCGCAAGTAGGCGCAATGATATTGCAACTCGACTATCGCGCGATATCGTGTTGGGCCTAGGTAAAGCCGATGCTATGATGACGTCTGCGGCAGGATTTGACTATTCTGCAGTAACATTTGATGGATTAAACGCTTTCAAGAGCGCAACTGGTGGAATAGAGACAAATATAGAATTAAAGAAAGAAATGCGCAATATCGAGAAAAAGTTGCATGAGTTATACACAACTCCCGATCTTAAGTCGAAGTTGTCAAGCGCAGTTGAAGCGCTTGGACCAATGTTGGATGATGTGGTATCAAAACTAACAGGAAATCCTGATGAGGCGAACGTGCAATATGTGCGTCTAGCCCAGATTTGCGTGTTCTCGCTCCGATCTGCATTACCTGGGTCAAGGAGGTCTTCAATATGGGATTCTGGACTACTTGATAGAACAGGAAGTGGATTAGATGCGAGAGAACGATATCGTCTGCTACACGCGCTCATGATACGCAGAAGTATTCCAGACAGACTCATCGCTCCTGATAGAACAGCAATTGATTACAATCCTGATGTCAATGCGACTGAAAGATATACAGAACTATTGATTCTAGAGCATGGCACTGAAGATGGTGGTGATGGAACAAGTCTACGAGAATCAGCGGCAGATCGGGCAGTTGCTGGAAGAAGATATAAGCGCGCTATATCTCGCTCTGTCACTGTTGGTATGGGTCTGGCTGGTATGAGGACACATCGAATTGAAGATGAGTATATTAAAGCAGAGAAAAAAAGGCATGCGGAAGCTAAAGCAAGTTAAATAATGTATAAATAAAAGATGATTGCATTCAAAAACATTCGGGCCTCTATGGTCTTTGTCATCACATTGAGTGTAATGGTGTATTTTGCATCTGGAGCATCAGGTGTGTTTGCGCAAGATGCTTCTTCCTCCGAGCTATCGAACTCAGCTACACCTACTCTCGAGCCTGAATCCTGCGGAGCATTGGGACAGCAATGTTGCGAAAAAAAATCCCCAAATCAGCTTTCTCCTGGCACGTGCAACAGTGATGATTTAATTGCTCAATTGACAAAAAAAGACGAGAGTAAAACACCGCTTCCTTGGGACTACCCTTCTTATGGTAATGCTGATTATGATTGTACCTGCGGGGTGGCTGAATCACTCTCGAGTAAGGTTGTTGACTCAATATTATATAAAGCTACCGAACTTGCAGGAGCAAGTTCTCCACAAATGTGTAACCGCTACTTTGATAAAGATAATTATGCGCGGATTGTTGACCCGGGATTGAACGCTTCCCTCTTTAGGTGGCCTCCTGTTTTTAGCGATCCCAAGCGAATCCTTCCAGATGATGTCGTCAAACACCTAGAAGGCGAGCAAAAGGCTTGTTTGGATTGTGTGACCTCACTGGGATTGTATACCTCTATTGGTTGTGTGCCTACTGAAATTGAGTCACTTATTAAATTGATCGTGACCGTGGGCTTGATTCTTGCAGGTGCTCTAGCACTGGTGTGTATCGTTGTTGCGGGTATAAAAATCCAACTTTCACGTGGAGATTCTTCAAAAGTTTCTAAAGCTCAAGATCAAGCAAAGCAATGCGTCATGGGAATCGTAATCATTGTTTTTTCTGCATTTATAGTGAATCTGTTTGGAGGGGGACTCTTTGGATTTAGCTTGCTATCACCTGCCAAGCGTGATTTTAAGAGCGATGCTGATATTTCATGTAGTAGGGAGTGTATTTTTAGTGAAGAGCATTCTGGTCAAACCTTTTGTTACAGAGGTGCCTGTCCAAAGAATAATCCTGATTGTGGAAAAACCATACCAGGTCAATCAGACAATCTGAACAATGGTTGTATATATGCGCCGACGTGCAACAACTTTGAAAAGGTTGCATGTCCTGTTATGGCCCCCATTCCATCGCCTGAGCCAACCCCACCCACAACAGTTACCCCACCGCCTGGCACCATTACCCCACCACCCACTAAACCTACCGTACAACCCACACCAGGGCCTGTGATTGGAGGTACAACGTTGGTAACAGCTGCCATGATGGATGGAATCCGAGCTTATCATCAGGAACTACAGAAGAATTGTGGGGTAACTGTTACGAAGTCAGAGATTAATGACTGTGCTACAAAAATGAACTCAGAACCCGTTGGTTGGGATGATGCTACAGAGGTTATTAGGTGGGAAATGAGTAATTTGGGTGAAGCTTATTTGCAATGCGTCGGATATATGAAAGGAATTGTTGCGCTTATGGCAGATGCCAGATACATTAGTTGGAATTTTCGGGATGCAGCGAAAAACATGCCTGAAAATACAGATCTTGTGGTGACTTTTAACAAAGATGCTACTAAAGAGCTCAGGTTTAAGTTTTATGCTAAAGATGTAGGTGTAATCCCACAACCAGGAGATCTAGTAAAATTCACAGGAGGGGATTATGCTAAGTACGGCCACGTTGGTATAGTGAGTGAAGTGAGAGGGGATGGATTCTACATGCTTGATGCAAACGCTGGTGATGATGGAAAGTTGGGTAGTGCATTTGTTGATTTCAAAACAGCGGAGATTAGAGGATATTATCGATTAACAAGTAAAAAATAATGAACAATTCTCGAATAAAGCGCGTCATGCTCATTGTTAGTGTTGGGGTGCTCGTGGTTTTAACCACGCTTGGAATCATGTGGTATATGCGCTCACCCAATGTTTCCGAACCAGAAATTCAAGTAAACAACTCGCCAGCGGATGATCCGCCAATTGCTGAGCGACTTGCTGCTTGGAATAAAGTGAATAGACCAGATATCTACATCTTGAATCAATTACCTATCCAACAACCCACATTCGATCTTACTGGAGATGTGGCTGAAGACGGGAAAATAACTTTTACGGTTAAGCTCAAGACAATTTCCCTGCAGGAAGTGCAGGAGGGGGTCAATGCGTGGCTTCTTTCAACAGGCTTAACGCAGGAGCAGATCGATACGCTCGTCATTGAATATGATGCGTCGATTAACTAGAATGATCCTATGAAGTGGTCTTCTTTCACTATCCTGTATGTTCCTCTGGGACAATGGGTTCGTTACTTTTCTTTTGCGATGCTTGCGTTAGGTACGATTATCTTTACGCTCAGTGTTTTTTCACATTTTACTCCACGCCCGCAGAAGTCACTCTATGAGAAAGTGCAAGAGGATAGGGAAGAGTTTCTCACAACCTACGAAAAGCTCCGGTCCTCACCTCAACCAGAAGATAGAAAGCAGGCTGAGTTTCAAAGCACTACATTATGTACACTGACAGGCTCTCTCTGCAACGATGATCCACGGGTGATGCATGACAAAGATGTGTCAGAGAGTTTTGTTGGGAAGATTCTGTCATTGTATACCTTTCCACTTATGAATATGCCGTCATCTGGTGTGGGTACAATGCAAAGTACAATTGCCAAGGCCGGACTTGTGC
>CAZPDN010000031.1:0-6628 GCA_964585435.1 uncultured Gammaproteobacteria bacterium | reverse complement strand
GTTCCTACGTGTTACTCAGCCGTCCGCCACTACATCTTGTTAGTGCAAGCACCAACAAGACGACGTTCGACTTGCATATCTTAGACACGCCGCTAGCGTTCATCCTGAGCCAGGATCAAACTCTTAAAAAAAATTTTGCGTTTATCCGTCATTACTGACGAATGGAATTGACAGGTTCCTGATAAATCAGGAGACCCGTGCTTATTTTTTGAATTAAAAACAAGCAAAAAGATGGAAACTATTACTAATTTCCAACCACATTCATATTGTCAACGCGCACAAAGTCTTCATCTCAGATTGAGACGCTATGTGAATGGACCAATTATATATGTATGAGGTGGCAAAATCAATAGGAAGGTGGCTACATCGGCAAAATGACCCGCTTGAGTTTGTCTTCGTGCGCAAACAGGGACATGATGCCTCTGATTGTTGCATCAAGAGGCTCTTTGGCGACAACAACAGGCATTTTTACCTCTTTCATAATGTGCTGATCAATGCCGGGCACCTGCGCAAGTCCACCGGTGAGGATGGCGCCTGATCGAATAAGTCCGTCAATGATTTCAGGCGGTGCTGTCTCAATCAGCTCCTTCATGCTGTCGATGATACGGTTGAGAGGAACGGATAGGGCTTCTCGAATATCCGCAGATGTAACACGGACAGACTTTGGAAGTCCGTTTTCGAGGGATTTGCCACGAATAGCCTTGAATGACTTGGAGTCATCGAGAGCGTACAATTCGATTTTCAGCTGTTCGGCAGTGAGATCGCCAATGATGAGTCCGTATTTTAAATGAAGGTAGTTGTAGATAAGCTTGTCGAGGTGGTCACCGCCGATTTTGAGCACGCGAGAATGGACAATACCTCCCATGAGAATGATAGCCATCTCGACACTTCCAGCTCCCATATCTACTACAAAAACGGGCTTGCTTGTAAAGACATCATATCCTGCACCCAAAGCGGTCACAACGGGCCGATCCACGAGATATGCTTTCTGGAAGCCTGCCTTGATGAGAGCTTCCTGAAGAGCTTTCTGTTCAACTTCTGTGGATGAAGTTGGGACGGGTGCATACCCGATGAGTCCTCGTCGTATGAATGAGGTGTGGGTATAAGGATGGACTGCCTTTTTCAAGAATGCATGGACAAGGGAAACGGTCGCATCAAAGTCGGAAATGATGGAGTTTTCAAATGGCTTTATGATTTTTATATATTCAGGAGCTTTCCCAAAGATGTTCTTTGCTTCTTCGCCTAAAAATAGAGCTTCGCCAGTACGTTGGTTGTGTCCAACATAGGTTGACTCTCGCAACACAATCCCCTTTTCATCCATACCTATGCGCGTCATGGAGGTTCCTATATCCAAAGCAACGCGCGTACCAGACGTAAATGAGGTCATTGACCATACTCTGCGCAAAGCTGAGTTAACTTTTGGTAGAATGTTTTTCATGAAATTGCGTATTCATCAGAGTGCAATGTTAATCTATGCTCTTCTGTTCGCCCTTCCTCCATTATACATGTCTTCGCGCACTTCAGAGCTTTTTGAATTTAACAAGCTCATGATCATTTATGTGCTTGCAGGGTGTGCAACTTTTCTTTGGTTACTTGTGAAAATATCATCGGATGTTTCTTTACCGAAACAGCGCGCTATCGTTGTCCCGATGCTTATCTTTGTTGTATCACAGATTGTGTCTACATGGTTTTCAATTGACCGCCACACTTCTCTTTATGGATATTATGGAAGATTTAATGGTGGGTTGTTGTCTACGCTTGCGTATGTCCTGTTGGCTTGTGTGTGTATGACATTCCTTACTTCTGATTCTGCTCAAAAGGCCCGGCTCATCGTGCATAGATTGCTCTATATATCCCTCATCAGTGCATCCGTGGTTATGCTATGGGGTTTGCCAAGCAAATTTGGGTATGATCTATCATGTCTGCTCTTTTCAGGATCGTTTGATGTTTCTTGTTGGACGGATCAATTCAAACCCACCATTCGTGTATTCTCCACGTTGGGTCAACCCAACTGGCTAGGAGCATATCTTGTTGTGCATGCAATTCTGGGTCTGTACTTTATGATTTCAACTTCCCGCTTAGCACGTCGTGTTATGTTTGGATCGTTTACAACATTCGCTTTCATCATGATTTTGTGGACACGTTCTCGATCTGCATACCTAGGATTGGCAGTAGGCGTACTCGTTCTGTTGGGATATGTGGGTATTGCGTCGAAGAACTATTTTCGGCAAAGCAGTATTGCACTCACTATCCTTGCCGTCATAGGAGCAGGGTCTCTTGTTGCTATAGGAACGGGCATTCCTCGTATAGACGGGCTGTGGCGGACAGATTCTCCATCAAAAGTGGAAGTGCAAGCGAAGACCAAAACGCCTCAGATCACCTCTTCAGAAGATATTCGAAAGATTGTTTGGCAAGGAGGCTTGGGATTGGGATATGAGTATCCGTGGGTTGGTACAGGGGTTGAGACGTTCGGATACAGTTATCCATTTGTACGACCTATCGAGCACAATCTAACGTCGGAATGGGATTTTGTGTATAACAAGGCACATAATGAATACATCAATATGGTTGCCACGACAGGCTTCTTGGGTTTGCTTGCGTATATTATTATGCAAGGATCTGTGCTTATTCATGCTCGATTTGCGCGACCTGCTTTTCGTGAATCTGAAGAACACGCGTTTCTTATCATGGCTCTTATTGCATCATATGTAAGCATCATGGTGACGAATTTTTTTGGATTTACGACTACCACCATATCTATCTTTACGTATATGATTCCAGCGTTTATTGGTATTCTGGTATATCGTGGAAAACAGTCAACAGAACGTATTGAAATCCGTGAACAAGACCCTGTGAAGCTCCTTGTGCCTGTGTTTGTATTGTTGAGTGTTGTGTGGTTTGTGATGGGATATGTCCGAGCAGACAGAGCGTATGCGCGTTCAGAGGCATTGTCTCAATCAGGAGATGTGCAAGGTGCTATGACGGAATTGTATGACGCATATAGTCTACGCAAAGAACATGTTTATGCTGACAAGCTATCGCAAGCTCTGGCTCAAATGTCTGTTCAAGAGGCACAGGCAACAGGCGGGATCGCATGTGTGGATGCTCAGGGAAGTGCAGATGATTGTATTCGACTTTCTCGGTTCTATGCGCAGAAATCTGTGGAGGGCTCACCCTATAATAGCGCCTATTATCGCTCCCAAGCTCGAAACAGCTTCTTGTTTTACCAGGCAACGAACGACAAGAAATACTTTGATGAAGCGCTGAGGCTCATAGATAGAGCTCGCATGTTTGCACCATCTGATCCAAAACTGTTGTATTATAAAGCCTTGTTTGCTTTGGGGTATATTGAACTTTCAAAGAAGCCTGGAAGTGCTGATTTTAAGCAACTTGAACGAATAGGATTGCCTGCGATTGAGTTTGCGCTCGATCTGAAGCCAAATTATGCTGACGCATATTACATCAAGGGTCTTATCCATGTTCAGCTCAAAGATACAGCATCAGCAAAGAAAGCATTTACTTATATACTCGAAAACATCGACGCAACCTATGACCCAGCTATTCAAGAACTCAAACAGCTCTAAGCTCACCAAACGAGCTCGTGTTGCGTATGATCTTCATAAGTATGTGCCCGCAGACTGGTATGAAAAATCAGTCCAAGATAATATCTTTCAAAGATTCTGGCACTGGAGGCGCAAAGTAGCCTTGCGAAAAATGGTGAGAGACATGAAAGGTATTGTGCTTGATGTTGGCTCATGTGATGGCTACTTCACACACGAGGTTCTCACAAGCTCCAAAGCTTCGAAGATTATCGGCATCGATGTGCTCAAACACGCCGTTGCTTATGCACAAGAACGCTACAAAGATATTCACGAGCTTTCATTTCAATTTGGTGAAGCCCATCATTTGGATTTCCCGGATTGTATGTTTGATAATGTTGTCTGCTTAGAGGCGCTTGAACATGTTGAGGATCCACGCATCGTGTTGCGAGAGATGAAAAGAGTTCTCAAAAAGGATGGTTCAATATACATACTTATTCCTGCCGAAAATCTGCTCTTTCAAGTAATTTGGCCACTCTGGACGTTGTGGCGAGGTCGAATTTGGAAAGGGAGCCACCTTCATCAATACAAAAAAAACCAAGTCATCTCATACATTCAAGATGCTGGATTTGAGGTGAGGAAGAATCACACATTCTTGTGGGGAATGCTTCAGTTTGTCCATGCACAACGGAAATGATCGCTCAACGCACAAAGCATCTTTTAGTCATCACCCTTATGACATGTGCGGTGGGTTTGTTTTTTGCGCGACTCTGGTACCCTGAGCCCCATGTATATATCAACCCTGAATACGGAGCTTCAGATATAACCCACTTTAACGTGCCTGTGAGGCAAGCATATTGGGAAGCAATTCAAAGTGGCAACATGCCACTCTGGAACAAGCATATGGGTGGTGGCTTTCCACTGTATGCAGAATCTCAGGCAGGTTCTTGGTATGTGCCAAACATTGTCCTCTATTGTTTCTTGCCCTTTGTGGATGCGTTCAATGCCAGCTATGTCCTCGCTTGGTTGCTGGGTATGTGGGGAATGTATGCCTGGACGTATTATCGGTATAGGCGTATTGATGTGGCATGTGTAAGTGGCTGGGTTTTCGTCTTTTCCGGGTATTTTGTTGGACACATTCAGCATCTTAATATGCTTCAGACTGCAAGTTTGGTGCCTTGGATCGGATTGAGTGTCGCGCTGGCCCGCCGGCAAGCTCCTTTGTGGTGGTTAGGTGCTCTCCTACTCACTTCACAACAGATTTTCGCTGGTCATCTTCAGACATCGTTTTTGACAGGATGTTTGTTGCTTATGATGGAGGGTGTGGCATATGTTTCGAGACAGCAAACTTTGAAGTCTTCTGTGCTTCGAGTGATGTCAATTGCGAGTATGTTTGTTGGTGCATTTGCCATATTGGCAGCCATACAGGTTTACCCTTCGTGGGAGTTGCATAACTTGTCTGTGCGCTCTGAAGCTTTTTCTCTCAAAGAAGTCATGCATTTTTCCCTCCATCCATCGATGTTGACGACTTTTATTGCTCCTTTTTCACAAGGTTCAATTGCAGATGGAAGCTTCACTTTCTTGAAAAAGCTTGCAGATACTGGGGCTATCTTCTGGGAGTCGTGGCTCTATATGGGTTGGATATGTGCATTGCTGTGTATGGTTTCTGTGCTGTTTGTTACAAAGTCACGAGAAGTTATGGGACTGTGGGGAGGTTTGTTGATAAGTGCTGGACTGATGACGGCACGATACTCTCCGTTGTACTTTGTGTATTCCATTCCTCCATTTCAGTTCTTCACAACCCCGGCTCGATGGTCATTGGTTTTTATGGTGTTTGTTATACTCCTCATTGGATATGTTTTGCCAAAATTACCTCGAATCGCTGTTCTCTGTATAGGAGTTGTCCTCCTGATTGACGTTGTGAAGGTGTGGTATCCGTATGGTGTCATCGTTCCAGTTGCGGATATTATGAAGGCTCCATCTACTGTTCAGATGATTCAGCAAGACACTACACTACCTTCCGCAGAGAAGAAAATAATGACGCTACCAGATCGACGCTGGCAAACTGAGTTTGTACAACATGGATGGAAGAATCCTCAGTACTATACTCAGCTCTACGGAGGTGTTCGTCCAAACATGAATCTCTTGTGGGATATGACGAGTCAGCATGAATATGTTGGGCGAATCTGGACTCGCCGAAAGAATACATGGGATTCTCTCGTTGCTGGTGTATTTGTGTCAGACCCTCGCGATCCTCGTCGCATCGTGGGTGAACGAGCAACCTCTTTATCAAGCATCGATTATCTTGTCTCACAGCATCCAGTTGAGTTGAGTGGCTTTGAAACACTGAAGTCTCAAGACAATCCATCATTCACTGTTTCACGAACACTGCAATCCTCTCCTCGCGTCTATCTGACACAGAAAGTAGAAACAGTTCAATCTGTTGAGGACATTATTGAAAAGATGGCATCCCCCCTTTATTCAGGTGAAGTTTTCTCAGAACAGGATCTAGGAATCAAATCCACGTCATCTCAGCCAAAATTTTCAACAAAGATTCTCACGGATGAGCATACCCGACTTACATTATCAATAGAGGCCTCAGAAAAGGCTCTCCTCGTCGTCACAGACACGTACTATCCAGGCTGGTCTGCATACGTCAATGGTGTTGAATCACCTATCTACCCTATCAATATTTCTCAACGAGGAATTGTTGTCTCCGAGGGTTCTCATACTGTCGAGTTCCAGTACAATCCAATCTCGTTTCGTCGGGGGGCTTGGGTAAGTAGTGTGGGGCACATTATAGTGCTTGTAGTTGTTTTTCTTGTTCTTGCTCGTGGGTGTTTTTTCTCTCTTGCCACTTCTTCGCCTCCCTCTCGTTCTTAAAGCAAAGTGAGTAAACGTCTATCATGGAGTCATAGTATAGCTCCTTATCATCTGTTCGCAATGAGTAGCCCTTGGTATACATGTGCAATGCTTTTTGGCATGATCCTTGTTGTGAAAGAGCGTCTCCGAGTAGATAGTGAATAGCGCCACTGGTGGGATCAAGGCGTAGGGCATCTTTGTAATATGTGATTGCCCCTGCATAATCT
>CAZPDN010000030.1:0-6730 GCA_964585435.1 uncultured Gammaproteobacteria bacterium | reverse complement strand
TCCTATGACTGAGTCAACAAATCCGTGTTCAATTGGATTTTTTTCAAGCTTTCCATCATGAGCATCAACGTATGTTCCCTCTCTTCCTTCAATCCCGAGCAATCCAACACTGTAATCTTCCACTCCCAACACATCATGTTCACAGTTTATAAGGAATACTCTACGACCTTTGTAATGAATAATGCTCTTCGAGGTAGGATCGTACAAAGCTGTATCACCTCGATGTGCCTCGTAAATTTCAAACTGCTGGTTAAAATACACCTTCACAGTTCGCTTTGTGGGTGAATCATTATGAAGAGTAATTGATCGAATAAAGATATTTTTCTCGTTATACACGCAATCTTCAAATCGCAGGGACAACTGAAGCGAAGCATTGACAGCAAGCATGGTGCTCATCATCGAGTCGGCTTCGGGCACTATGGAAATATCCCACCCTTCATCATCCAACCACGACATGATTCCTTCACAATATACACCTACTTTGTGGACGAGCTTTCCAGCAGTGTGGTTTTCCAAGCCAACATGAGGGTAGTACATATCATACACCTGAGCATGGTCATCCAGTCCGATGAGCAGAGTGTCATTTGCAAGTGTTGCTGATTTAGGCATAAAATTATTCTTCGTGACGGACACGCTTCATTGCTAACCTCATATATTCAAGTCCTCCATACAATCCCATTTCATCACCAAGCTGAGCTTTTCGGATAAGAGGGAGCTCGGGATACATGGGCTTTCGCCCCGTCACATTCATACATGACTCGAATTCTGCTCGAACCTCATCAACATCATACACATCTGCACGTATGAGCCCTCCTCCCAGAACAATACAATCCGGATCCCACATGACAGTTACATTGCGCAAACCATGCGCAAGAAGTTTCTGTGCAACCTGCTTGTTGTGATAGCCTCCTCTACGCTCAAGAGCCGATCCCGAAATGCGTCCATCCAACGTGACAAGGGGTCCTTCGTTCGACATAATCATATGACCTGGCTCCACGTTATATTCACCATGTTGAATATGTCCGCGAACGACAAGAGCTCCACCCACGCCTGTGCCAACAGACACAAATGCAACTCGATCACACCCTCTACCCGCACCACGCTGTGCCTCACCCAATCCACATAATGCCGAATCATTTTCTAAAAAGAGTGGGCATGCATATTCTTTCTTAAACATCTCCTCAAGTGGCAAGCCTTCCCACCCTGGTAAATGCGGAGCATAATGAATCGAGCCATTCTTTGTTAGCCTCCCAGGAAATCCAACCACAATTCCCTTTACACTATCTCCCATGTCTAGGCGCGATGATCGAATAATGTGGAACACGTGCTGAACCCCTTCATCACCCTTGGGATGAGATGGGATTTTTTTATGCATGATAAGACTCACCAAATCTTGGGAAAAGCCCACTCGGGTATATGTTCCTCCGATATCACACACAATATACATAGTTATAATGATCGCATAATTTCATGTATCTTCTCTACAAGCTTTTCTGAGGAAAGACCCATGTAATCATATAATTCTTCAGGCTTGCCAGTCCTAGGCATTTTATCGATAGTACATGCATAGATTCGCACTGGCCTTCCTGCCAAAGCATCTCGGACTGCGTCCGCAAGACCCCCAACCTTGCCATGATCCTCAACAACCAAAAGCGCTCTGGTTTGGAGACTCGCCTCAACCAACGCGTGTGTATCAATGGGCGCAATACTGTAGGCATCAATGACACGCACATTGCATACATCACGAAGCATGTCGTGCGCTTTAAGAGACTCATATAGCATGGCGCCATTCGTGATTATGGTTAGGTGATCGTTTTGAGTTGATCGCAGAACATGACTCCCACCTATGCGAAACTGCGTATCCTGTGAATAGAGCGCCTCTGCATCGTTGCGACCCAAGCGCATGTATGAAATACCATCGTGTTTAACAAGCTCGCGCGCGATCTTTTCTACAGCAACATGATCGGCAGGTGCAACCACTACTGCATTGTGAAGGGAGCGAAACATTGCCACATCCTCAATTGCCATCTGCGAAGCTCCATCTTGGCCTGCAGACAATCCAACATGCGACCCCACACACACAATGGGGACATGTGCATAGGATGCCATGCGCAACTGATCATATGCACGAGTAAAAAACGCGCCAAATGTCGATATCCACGGCAATGCACCTCGTGTTGCCAACCCTGAGGCGACCCCTACCATATTCTGCTCAGCTATGTACATCTCAAAAAACCTACTCGGATATGCTTGTGCAAACGTTTCAGAAAATGTGGAGTTGGACATTTCAGCGTCAAGCACAACCATGTTGGGAAAAGCTTTGTGTAGGGCTACCAGCGCATGTCCATATGCTTTGCGAGGAGCCAGAGGATCAACATAATTCTCATCAACTTTATATTCAGTCGTAGGATAATACCGTCGAGGCTGGACCTTCTCCGGAGGAGACATGTGGATCCGAATGTGAGGCTCTACGCTACCCAGTTGTGCGATTGCTTCGTTCGCCTGTTGTTCATTGAGCGCCTTGCCATGCCACCCCTCTTTGTTTTCCATGCATGCAACACCTTTGCCTTTGAATGTTTTGGCGATGATAAGAAGTGGTTTTGTGCGATCAGAAAGGACATAGTCATACGCTTCGGAAATACTTTGAATATTGTGACCGTCAATTTCCCGCGTTTCCCATCCAAAGGACTGGGCTTGGGTTGCAAATCGGCTCGTGTCATGTCCAGAGAGGGTCTCGCCCCTCTGTCCAAGACGGTTTACATCAACAATGCCAATGAGCTGTGAGAGATTGTAGTGCGATGCAATCTGCAATGCTTCCCAATTAGACCCTTCGGCCATTTCGCTGTCTCCAAGAAGCACCCACGTTCGGTAGGGCAGAAAATCGATGTAGTGTGCATGTAAAGCCATGCCGACTCCAACAGATAGCCCTTGTCCTAGAGAACCTGTTGGGACTTCTGTCATGGGAAAAGCTTTTGTAGGGTGCCCCTCCAAAGGACTCATGAAGTGACGAAGTGTCAGCAGGTCTTCAACTGGCATTGCCCCCGCCAACGCCCACAATGCATAAAAGAGCGGACTGGCGTGACCTTTTGAAAAGATGAGTCTATCGTTGTTTGGATATTCTGGACGGGATACGTCGCTCGCAAAGTACCCTCCCGAAAAGAGCGTTGCAACAAGCTCAACAGATGACATCGATGAAGACACATGTCCTGAACCTGCTTGCGTCGTGGACGTGATAATCCAATATCTCAATGCTCGTGCCACAGATTGGATTGTCTCAATACTGTGTGTCATGGCGTCTCTGTTGCTTGTTCAACTTTCAATGTTTTGGTGTCTGGGCCAATACTCAGACTGTATGCATAGATAGCGCTGGGGTCATGAGAATCGATCTGGATGAGGGAGCTTGGCTGGTCACCCAGCATCACTACAACTGCCGACTCATGCGCCCCTGTAAGCTCGAGGGTATATACATCTTCGACAGCTTGCACTGAAATCCACAATAGAGAATCTTTGAGCGTATCTTGAACCACTTCAGATTGGGGAATGGCATTAAAGGTTTTCTTGTCCCAGATGCCAGCCTCATTTTTGTATGAATCTCTGATTCGAGCCATAACACCCTGTGGGAAACCCACACGCAATTCAGATTCTGTTACGAGCATGCGCTCCTGCTTATCTTGCGAACGGACTAGATTCTCAACAACTTTTTCAGGCTTCTGGGCTGTATACAACGCAGATGAATAATACACATATACGGCAACCAACAAACATGAAACAAGAAATAGGATGCTCGATATGCGTATCATACATTCATTATATATGTATGAGAAAGGGCTCTGGAGATCAAAAAAGCACACCCCGCCACCCAGGCGAATTCACTCGCTGTAGGTCTTTATTCACCATTACATATTCAAACGGACACACACTGTCAAGCTGGTCTGGATGACACAAAAAAAGTGCCGTTGCCAAAGCATCTGCATGCATGGCACTACGTGCAACCACCCACGTTGCCAGCACTTCATGAGGAGACTCTGATTCGAATGGATGCATGATGTGATGAACCCCTTTCCACGTGCGTCTGTTTCGTGAAGATCCCGCAATAGCCATGTCGGACAACATGATCTCCCCAATTGCTTGTGAGCTGTCCAAAGGATGCTCAAGCCCTACTCGAAGAGAGCCAGGACCGACGTGTTTTATATCTCCACTTCCATTCACAACACACGATGAGCACCCATTTTTCTCAAGAAGAGCAATGAGTCCATCTATTGCGCGACCCTTGCCCAATGATCCAAAATCCAGTGCAACCGGCGACAGAATTTCAATACGATGAGCATCAACCACGCGAACACATTCATGGAAGGGCTTTACCGCAGTGCGATTCTCCTGTATCTCCATCGAATATGAGGTGTCATATCCCAATTCCTCAAGTCGCGATGCCATACCAATATGAAACAATCCATGAGACATTTCGCTCAAGAGCAAACCACACCGAATCATATCCATACCTTCAGAAGGCACCTCCACAATGCCCGTCACTTCTCGCAACTGAGAGACAAGAGATGTGGGGAGAAAGCGCGAATATGTATTCTCAAACTCAGAAAGATACGACGTGATGATTGTTTCTATATCTACCGGGTGAGAAGGAGAATCATGAATATCAATATCCCACACACAGCCCATCGCTTCGCATGAATACGTACTGATATGATCAGACAGCATATCTACCCCTGAGCCTGCTTAAGAATTGTCGCAACCGCATCGTTAAATCCTTTTGGTGTCAGTGAAGATGCTGCTACTTTATCTAATTTGAGAGTTCGTATGTCCTTTCCAACCACTAATGGCGAGTAGTTGTCTTTAAATAAATTTTGGAATGTTGTGGTTTTTTCACTTGTCTCGAAAACCGTAACATCCGCAGTTACTATCGTGTTGTTTTTGACTTCAACTTTGACACCTAGTTTCTCTGGGCCACCAGGAGATTGATATGCACCCACGGCTTCATACACACCATCTTTGATATTTTCTTGCATCATGGATTCATGTTGCATATGATCAGACGTTACAGCAGTTCCTTTCTGAGAGTCCATAAGGGAATATTGTAGATAACCTAAACCGATGATTCCTGCTGCGATTAGCGCAAATGAGAGTGTTTTCGAATTCATATTAAGTTCGTGGACTGATAACTCATCATACGTTAGAATAAGACAATGATAGCACAGCTCGCAAGGCGATACAATTTTCAAAACACTCTCCATCAGTGCGCACTATTCATGTCCCTCCTGGCTGGCTTAGCCATTGCAGATGCAGGCACAGGCATAACTCTTCGAGCATCTAGTATGTTTATCGTGGGTACAGCAACCATGCTTGTGTGTTCACACCTCATCCAAACATATAGGCCAATTCAAGGATTTCAAACAATCAATTTTTACATCACAAGCACAATTTGCTTCCTCCTCATCCACCCCACACAGTCATTTGTGTGGCTCGCACTTTCTATTATCATTGCTGGACTTCTCAAATATATCATTCACCCTCCCATCCGCCTCATCAACCCAGCAGTTGGAGCACTCATACTCACATATCTCTTGAGTGTGCTTTCGGAACGCATGTTTAACACCGAAAAACTTTTTGTGTCTTGGTGGGGAACAGATCTAACTCAATCATCCACCTCATATCCTCTTGTAAACATTCTCATTGCAGGCCTACTGCTCCTGGGCTGTTTGTATTTCGTGCTTAGTTTCCGCAAGACTCTTCTTGCTGGTACATTTTTCATGACCACCATGATGTGGGTCACATATCTGGAGCTTTCCCAATCATTCACAGCAACCCAGTCGTTACTGTTTATTCAAGAATCATTCTTCAGCTCTTTTGCATTCCTGACATGCATTATGGTTTGTGAGCCAAAGACTTCTCCACAGCTCCCCAAACATCAGTTTCTCATAGGTGCTCTCGGAGGAACGCTCGCCATTCTGCTCACGCGCACTTCACTCACCAGTCTCTCACTCGCAGATCCCTTCACAACAACCCTGCTCATCATGAATCTTGCAACATACCCCCTCAAGAAATATGGCATACTGAAGTGATGGATTTTTTCAAACGTCACACATGGAGTGTTATTCTCATGGGGGTAATCATAAGCTTCATCTTGCCAGTATTGGGTATTCTCGTGAGTCCTTTTCTTCATCCGCTTTTCATGATGCTTATGTTTCTAAGCACACTCTCTATAAATTTCTCACATGTGATTTCAGATCTCAAACATCCAAGAAAAATCATACTTCTTCTTGTGCTTATACACTTGATATCTCCCCTAATTGTGTTTGCAACTCGATCTTTGTTTAGTCAGGAACTGTATGTGGGACTTATCATTGCAACAAGCGTTCCCAGTGGCATCTCCGCAATATTCCTTACACATATATTCAAAGGCGACACGACACAAGCTCTCATTACCACAACTCTCTCTAGTGTGTTGAGTCCTCTTCTTGTACCACTCAGCATTCGATTATTTGCAGGCTCCAGCGTCGATGTGGACACCTTCGGCTTGATCGCAACCAGTACCAAATTAATTATTATTCCTTTTATATTCGCACAATGTATATCCCGAACCTCGTTGCAACGTCCTCTCTCCAAACATCGCGATAGTGTAAATGTGGTACTTCTTTTTCTTATCATCATCGCAATACTGTCGCCTGTACGATCGTACCTCACCGAATCAATTCTCCTGACACTTGCTCTATCAACC
>CAZPDN010000029.1:0-6841 GCA_964585435.1 uncultured Gammaproteobacteria bacterium | reverse complement strand
GAGTATATTGGTGATTATCAAGAAGAAGTAGTTCGGTCGAAGCTTGAGGGGATTGAGCCAGTGATACTCAAATCCAATACAGCATCTCACTGGTTTACAGCATACGGCTCGGGTTCGAAGATTTTCATTCATGATCCTTTTTTTGACCATTCTTCATTATCAGATGGATATGGTGGTACTGCGTCAAAAATGGTTCTGTATAAAAAAGTAAATAGCGATTTTAGGCAGATTCAGCTCTATGTGCGAAAGGGTGAAGATATTACTATGACTGACCGATTCGGCAACGTGTCTGGAATAGTGGATGGTGTGTATAGACATGAAATACCTCACACAATTCATTACGAGATTCACGAGCCTCACAGCCTTCGATCAACTCATGATGTATATGTTGTGTCTATTCAACTCCCTGATACACAAGTGTTTTATGTTCAGGGAAACGGATTCATTGCAACCTCAGACAGAAGTGCACAAGAAGCATATTTTCAATCAGCAACTGAAAGCGTAATGAAGATACATTATGAATCAGACAAAAAAACAACGCACGATATGTATATACCTAGTCGGGGATGCGGGACTTGAACCCACGACCTCCCGGCCCCCAGCCGGACGCGCTAGCCATCTGCGCTAATCCCCGAAACTCGTTCAAGAAGATTTCATACTTTGTTCATAACTCCCTGCTATACTGCAGACAGTTACACATTCTTGGTCAATAACCTTGTTTTGAACTTGGGATTATTGTATCATAAACTCATAATTTGAACCTAAAATATGGCAAAACCAACAAAAAAAGCTTCTACAACAACCCCTGCGCCCTCTGAAAATAAAGATCATCGCATGCAAGCCGTCCAGGCAGCAGTCGAGCAGATCAAGCATCAGTTTGGTCAGGGATCCATAATGATGTTGGGAGAACGTGCGAAACAAAAGATAGACGTTATACCTTCAGATATTCTTCCCCTTGATATGGCATTGGGTGTTGGAGGCATCCCAAAGGGACGTATTATAGAAATTTATGGTCCTGAAGCTTCAGGAAAAACCACAATCTGCCTTAACTTTATTGCACAAATCCAAAAATCAGGAGGTATAGCAGCTTTTGTGGACGCCGAGCATGCACTTGACCCAGCATGGGCAGAGATACTTGGTGTAGATCTTGACAACTTGCTTATTTCCCAACCAGACACAGGCGAACAGGCTCTCGAAATCACCGAGGCTTTGATTAGGTCGGGTGGTGTGGATATTGTGGTGGTAGATTCTGTGGCAGCACTTGTGCCCCGAAGTGAGATCGAGGGTGAAATGGGAGATTCCTCCATCGGCGTACAAGCAAGACTTATGAGCCAAGCACTCAGAAAACTTACAAGTGTTGTTTCAAAGTCACATACGACCATTATTTTCACAAACCAGATTAGACATAAAATTGGCGTCATGTTTGGAAATCCTGAAACTACTCCTGGCGGCCTTGCGCTCAAGTTATATAGTTCAGTTCGTATGGATGTGAGAAAAACGGAGGCAATTAAAAAAGGAGATCAGGTTGTGGGATCTAGACATAGGGTGAAGATAATTAAGAATAAAGTTGCTCCTCCATTTAAACAGGCTGAATTTGTCGTTGATTCAAGAGGTATAGATAAGGAAGAAGGTGTGGTGGATGCCGCTCTTGACCTTGGCATATTGACTAAAAGTGGTGCTTTTATCAAGAAGAATGGTGAAGTCCTTGCTCAAGGTAAAGCCCAAATGGCAGATGCACTTCGTGAAAAACCAGAGCTTCGAGCAGAGTTGGTCGAAGCTATAAAAAAGGGTGAATCGGTGAGTGCTCCAGATGTGGTGGAATCCGAGACTGATCTTGACGATCTCAGCTAGTATGGCTCGAAAACTTTCAGATTATCTAAGCTGGTGTGCTGAAAAGTACATCAGCTTGAAGCCTCGCTCCCTCTCTCAGACTCGAAAGTATGTAACGCGAAAAGCTATCGAGTGGTCTCGCAAATACGATCCTGACATGGAACCACATGATTATGCTCCTCAGGTTGAAAAATGCATTGATGTATACGTTCAAAATGGCACTCTGGATGATGAAAAGTACGCCAAATGGTATATCTCTGAAAAGCAATACTTCAAACCACGCGGAATAGCGCGCATACGGTTTGACCTTGTCTCGAAAGGTGTTTCTGAAGAAATTATTGAAGCCTCTCTTCAAAGAGCTGAATTCACAGATGCTCATTTGCTTGATCAGACAATCCAAACACGCTTTGCATCCGTAGATCTGACACAACGTGAAGTACGAGAGAAAGTAACGCGCAGGTTGTTACAAAAGGGCTTTCGATTTTCAGACGTGCAGGCAGCAATTCAAAGAGCGATTGAAGAATGAGTGAGGAAAAGGTACAATGTCGCAGTTGAAAGTTACAAATTGTAAGTTGGATACGAGGTACACACGCCTATCACAAGCGAAAAAATGATTGTTACAGCACATTGTTTAAACTTATTTCAAACATCTGCCATTACACATATGGATTCTCGCGTGATATATAGTCAGGTCTAACAACCTGTGGGTGATGTGTCTCTATCTACTTGATAAGAGATTATGTTACAAAAACTTCTACAATCTCTTCCTCTTTTCAACAAACATCAGCAGGATGCTGAGCGAATACTTGAATCAGCAAAGCTGAAAGCCAAAGAAGAACTTCTGAAGGCAAAAGAGGAGGCGGTTACACTAAAAAATGAGGCGGAGAAAAATCTTCGATCTCAACAGGGTCGGTTAGAAACTAAAGAGCGAGATTTGCAAGCTCGTGAGCGAGATTTGGCCAAGGCAAAGCAGTCATATGAGGACAAAGCACGAGCCGTGGAGGCTGAAAGGACAGAATTGGCAGAAAAGCGCGACGCTATTCTTGAAAAGCTTGAGCGCGTTGCAAAGCTGAGCCAGCAAGAAGCAAAAGATCTTATTCTCAACACATGGGAAGAGAAGCTCAAAGGTGAGGTTGCCAAGCGCATTCGTGCTGCTGAAGAAAAGGTAAAAGCTGAGGCTGATACTCGAGCGCAAGAGATACTCATTGATGCGATGCGTCATGGTTCAACAGACTATATTGCAGAGTACACCCTTTCTACGGTGCAGGTACCAGATGACAGCGCAAAAGGACGCATTATTGGTAAAGAAGGTCGAAACATTCGTGCCTTTGAACAAGTAACAGGTGTGGATGTTGACCTCGAGGAAGAAGGAGTTATTAAGATTTCTTCTTTTGATGCATACAAACGTGCTGTAGCTAAGGAGGCTCTTGAGAAGCTTCTGAAAGATGGTCGTATACAGCCTGTGAAAATTGAGGAGGTGGTTCATCAGACCCGCCAAAACTTGAACAAAATCATGTTTAAGGCTGGTGAAGATCTGGCACATCGTGTAGGTGTATATGATCTTCCAAGAGAGCTAATCGAGTTGTTGGGACGTTTCAAATATCGTTACTCATATGGTCAAAACATGATCGTTCATACCCTTGAGGAGACGAAAATTGGTATTGCACTTGCACATGAATTGGGTGCGGATGTGATGACTGTAAAGCTAGGATGTCTTTTCCATGACATTGGAAAGGTGGTTGAAGACAAAGAGGGTTCACATGTCGACCTGGGTGTTGAAGTATTGAGAAAGAATCGTATTTCTGAGGCGGCAGTTCATTGTGTAGCTTCGTCTCACGAAGACATACCCTTCCAGTCAATGGAAGCTATCATTGTCCATATTGCAGACGGTATTTCTGGAGCACGTCCTGGAGCTCGACATGAGGACTTTGATCAATACCTGAAGCGCATAAAAGACATTGAAACAATCGCTAGTACCCATAAAGGTGTTCGCGAATCGTATGCCCTTCAGGCAGGTCGAGAGCTACGTGTTATTGTACGACCTGATGAGGTGACTGAAGACGATGCCACCATAATGGCTGAAAAGATTCGTCAAGGAATTGAGGAAAAGTTTCCTGTATTCCCTGGACAAGTTACCATCACAATTGTGCGAGAGACGCGCACTGTTGTAACAAGCCACTCGGGAAACAGAAAGTGATATAGATTGGTACAGAAAGACCGTTTAGATATAGATTGACAAGACAGCCCGAACTGTCGTATTATGTCAGAGCTTTGATACACACGCGAAGCATAATACGATAGGAAAGGGGGTGAACAACATGACAAAAGCAGATCTTGTAGCACAAGTTGCAAAACGAGCAAACCTTACAACAAAAGCAGCAAAAGATGCAGTTAACGCTGTATTTTCATCTGTTTCAGATGCTCTCAAGAACAGAGAAAAAGTAGTGGTTACCGGCTTTGGTACCTTCCTTGTTCGACACCGAGCAGCACGAAAAGGTCGAAATCCTCAGACAGGAGCTGAGATTAAGATCCCTTCAAGCGACACACCAGGCTTTTCAGCTGGTAAGCGATTGAAGAAAATCGTCAAGGCATAAGCCCTGACAAAACCCCATATAAACAAACCTACTTCGTTAGGTTTGTTTTTGGGTATACTTAATACACAATTATGCGATTCATTCTATCAATATTCGTATTGTTCCTTTTTGTCGTTGGAGTAAGCTTTGTTGCACATTCTGTTGTTCGAGCACAGGAGGTCGAGGGTGCTCGGATTTTAAGCTCAGAATACACCCTACCATATGCAGGTATCGGCCCAGACAATCCGCTCTATCCTTTGAAAGAAATGCGCGATTCTCTCTGGGTTTTCTTCACGCGAGATCACAATAAGAAGGCTGAGTTGCTACTCCTGATGTCTGATAAAAAGATCGTGATGGCTCAAAATCTTGCACATATGGAAAAGTGGGACATGGTCGTCGAAAGCCTGCGTGATTCAGAAAGTGATATCAAGCTTCTTATTACATCTTTAGACTCTGCGAAGAAAATTGGATACTCTCCCACTGATGATTTCGTGCGACAAGCTCTTCAGAGTAGCGATGCTCACTTGGTTATCATGAAGCGGATATTTAAAGAAAGCGACCCTCGTGTCCGAGCTGAACTGGAAGAGATTATGAAAGATAATGTAGAGCATTACAATCAGCTCAAAAACTCCCATTAGTTGAGTAATGATAGATATGATACGTCAAACAGGTCCAAACAAAGGCAAAAACACAGAGATATACATTGGTGATGTTGCATACGCACGCTATCCCATCAAGACGCATCGCATACAAGCTGGCGAGTCAATGGTGGATGTGGTGAAAAAATATGCCCTTCCCCACACGGAGGAGGGTGACACGATCGTTATTTCTGAACGCGTTGTTGCTATTTCACAGGGTCGATCATATCTTCTCGAAAATATTCATCCTGGATGGTGGGCTCGTCGACTCTATGTCTTCGTGCACAATAACCCCGGGGGAATAGGTTTGCGAAGCCCTTACACCATGCAATTAGCTATCCAGGAGGCGGGTTTGTGGCGAATTCTTCTTGCATCTGTAGCTGCGGTTGTGACAAAGCCTCTTGGATTAAAAGGAGTTTTTTATCACGTTGCAGGCAATAATATTAACGCAATAGATGGTCCGTGCGATTACACGCTTCCACCTGGAAATAAGAGTGCAAAGTTAGGCCCAAAAAATCCACGTGGCGTGGCAATGGATATCGCAAAAGAGTGTGGTGTCAATACAGCCATCATCGACGCCAATGATTTGGGTGTGAACGTGTTGGGTGTTTCAGATGGAGTCGATGAAAAACTCGTCCATGATGCATTTCTTGACAATCCTATGGGGCAAACAGACGAGCAAACTCCCCTTACGATTTTGAGGAAAATGCCTTCGAGCTAGGTTGTTTCGTACTCAATCCCATTACCACCCCCAGTAGTAGCATGTTTTGTTGAAGGGTTAGCCAATAGTGATCCATACTCCCCGTGATGAATACGTATGTGAGTGGTATGAGAAGGTGTTTCCAATGGGCGCGCACCCATTTTATGAGGGGAAAGGTCAGAACAGCGCTTCCCAGAAGTCCAATCTGCATGAAAATGAGAAGAAATATATTGTGCACAGGTTGTATAAATGTGAAAGAATAGCGAGACGGAAAGATTGATTGAGCGATGAGGTGGTGTCCGAGACCAGTGCCGAACAGGGGGTGGTCTTGAATAATAAGTGCCGACTGCTTGATTAACTCCCACCGCTTTTCAAGAGAAGCAGAATCTCCTTTTCCAGATAAAAAATGCAGAATGAGTATTCCCACAACACATGTTCTTGCAAGGAAGCACGGCATGCATGAGATTTTAACGCGATGAACCATGAGGGTGAGCGCGAGAGTGGCGAGTGTTGCAATGATAGCGGTTTTAGAAAAGGATACGAGTACGAGAATGCCTGAAAAAACAGCAACTGCTTTTCCTGCCCACGAGTTGTAGTTTTTTGAGGCAACAAGCCATACGAGCACAAGACCAAAAAATCCTCCCATGCTGTTTGGGTGCGAAAATGTCCCATAGGGTCGGAGGTATTCGGCGCCTGAGAGGGCAACCTTTGCAACCCCCGGGGTTGAAAGGGTGGTTGCTCGTTCCCCAAACAGATAAAAAACTCCTTGCATTGATGACCCGGCTGAAAACTGTAGAAATGCGAGTATAAACTGGAGTGCTGTGGCTGGAAGCAATGCGGACACAATGAGGAAGGAAGGGGTCTTTATGGATCTAAACAGTATGTATGCCAGCCATATTTCGGCGATCTTGAGCCATGCGTATAGAGTGAGGAGGGGGAATTGGACAAACCACAGTTGAACTAACAAAATGGCCCCAATTGATAAAAGAATAAGTCCCGAGGAGGCTATATGTTTCCAGATCAACTTCAAATGGAGACACAGCAACACAATCAACACAATATCTGTTATGTGCAGGGTGGGTGCAAGGTAGTCTATGCGC
>CAZPDN010000028.1:0-6939 GCA_964585435.1 uncultured Gammaproteobacteria bacterium | reverse complement strand
CGGCACATCGAGTGTTCGCTATGTTTGTGAGCTCGGCGAGACGGGCGAATCAAACATCTCTGAAGCCTCTATTGACGCTACAGACTTGATCGAATGTTCTCAGAATGGTCAGGCAACACTCGTTTCGTCCGGCGGAGCAACTGGCTCATCAAGTACTGGATCAACCAGCTCTGCGTCCACGCGCACACGAACTACCCAGTTGCCTCAAACTGGCGTTGTGCAAGATATGGTGGTATTATCTATGTTCATCGGAGGTGCTTTGTTTATAATAGGTGCCGGTGCAAAAGTTCTTGAAATTCGAGGCTGAAATGGATAAAAAAAAGCAACATGTGGCATCGATAGTCATTGGCCTGATCTTGGCAGGATTGCTTGTGTATATTGGTGTTCGGGTCGTCCAGCAAAGGTCATCTCAGGCAAGTCTGCCTGAAAATCTCACAGCTACGCGTCTTGATGCTGATACATGCACGGTTTCGGCCACAACTAAAACAGATGAACCACTTCTGCTCAAGTATGGAGAGACTGCTGCAACATTCTATTTCCGTATGGAACCAAGCAACATCCAGCCTCAATCCGATGGCACATATCTGCAGGAGGCAGATATTAACAACATAAGCAGTGGCAAAATGATGTTCATTTTGGAAAGCGACGAAAATGTTCAGACAACGTGCGAAGCATTTGTTGAAGAACAGCCTCAAGTTGCGGAGGAAAGTGAAAATTCTACTGCCAATCCTGAAAGCACACCCGATGAAGCTGTTGAGCCTACTCAAAGCGAGCCCGAGATTATCGACTCAACGGATGAAGAGTCCACCGCAGTGCCTACGCCAACTGAGAGCATGTCATCATCTGCTGATGATAGCCTCGAAAAAACAGCCCTCACACGTGATTTGGCAGATGCTTACTTCGTAGAGAATCCAGATGCTGACTTCACAGGTTGTGTCGAAGAATTCAAATCAGACTACTACGAGCTCTTACAGCTCTGCAATGAAGCGTGGCGCAACAAATAACAACCTCCGGGGTTAGGCAGAGCGCCCGGGCGCGCTAAAGCGAAAATTTGTTACACATGGTAGCTAAAATATGTGAGAAACGAGTCTGTTTACGGGACCAGAACTGCAAGAATGCCTTGGACGATAGGAGAGACAACAATATCAATCATGGATCTCCCACCCACAAGAGGGAATATGAGGGCGAGGAGAAATATGAGCCCATATCTTTCCAATCCATACCATTCTTGCGCTTGACGATCGCTTAAAAGTCCTCCAACCACCTTAAAGCCGTCTAGTGGTGACACAGGAATGAGGTTGAAAATGCCCAGTGCAACGTTTGTATAGAGGGTGTACATGAAAAACATGGATGCTATGCCTGGAAGATGAGTAAAGTACAATAGTGCAGAACAGATGAGGGCGATGATGGCGTTTGAGGCGGGGCCTGCGAATGCGATTATTGCAGCATCACGCTTGGGTCGTGCCAAATTATATGGATCAAACTGAACGGGCTTGCCCCATCCAAAACCGACGAGCAGAAACAAAAGAGAGCCCATCAAATCAAGGTGGGCGAGAGGATTGAGGGAAACGCGTCCTTGCATAGATGGCGTCGGATCACCAAGATGATCTGCTGTTTTAGCGTGTGCATATTCATGTACAGTAACCGCGAGTACAATACCCACGATAAACATGAGTCCTCTGATTGGGTCTGAAAAAATCTGAGCGATTGGCATGCGTATATTATACAATCTTTGTTCTCGATTTCTTTCAAGGGAGCGAATGGTATGGGATCATTGCCTGCATTGATTTTCACAAAGCCCTCTGATACAATATACCCAATTATGGCACGCGACTATATTACTGGTAAAACAACCCAATTTGGCATGTCCCATACGCATCATCGAGGTGTGGCGGGAGGTCGTTGGAAAAAGCGTGCACAGCACACACTTCGCACATTCAAGGCAAACCTTCACAGTGTTCAAATCATTGAAGATGGTGAGCAGAAAACAGTTAAGCTTGCTGCAAAAACAATCAAACGCATCAAAAAAGATATCATGGATGGCAAAAAACCATTCGTGCGCCTCGCATACCTTCCTGCAAACTTGAAGAAAGTGTTGGAAGAAAGAAAAGCTGCTCGATCTGCAAAGTAAAAATCGTCCCCTCTGTTCTTGTGGTTGCCTCTTTGTCCTTCTGTCTGATCATTCGTCCGTCTGTTCGTCTGAGCGAGCCCTTATGAGAATTGGACTAGATTTCGTAGGGTTCAAGCTCGCCGTCAACATCCTTGTAGAGCTGATAGCCCTGTGCGATGGTGTGTTTCGTGAACAATACGCCGTTGAGGTGGTCGATTTCGTGCTGAATGACAATTGATGCAAAGCCTGAAAATGACGCCGAATGTGAAGCGCCCGTGACATCTTGATACGATACGCGGATCTTTTCAGGTCGCAACACAAAGCCCCAAATACCCGGTATAGACAAACATCCTTCGAGGAGGGGTTTGCGTTTTCCAGTTTTTTCAGTACTTTCTGTGATGGTGGGATTAATCATGGTCAAAAGGGGACCGTCTTCTTTGGGGCGGATGATGCATACACGAAGTAACATGTTGATCTGCGGGGCTGAGAGGCCAACGCCGATAGGATCTTTTTGATCCAGTAGAGTGTCTTCCATATCTTTGACAAGTTTTTTCAAAGATGCATCAAAAGATGTAACCGGTTTTGAAACCTTAAGAAGGGTTATGTTGGGGACGGTTAGAATGGGTTGAATCATAGCTGTATTATACGTTTCGTAGGGTCATTTGACAATTTTTCCATGTTCTCGTTTGATAGCGTAGAGCGTTGTGCACATGAGCACGAGCCACATGCCGAGGCCTAATGGTGTTGCGTAGTGCATGGGGAAGAGCAGAACGATGCGACAGTCTCCCCGGGCTTTTTCACATGTATCGGGTAATTTCCAGCCTTGTGCCCAAGAATTGATGCGAACGTGGTTGCTCTCTGGTATTTTTTTGCCCACGATCCAAGGAATGTATTGACTATAACCGTCTCGTGGTACGATGTAGGCCTTCCATCCTGGATGATATGACTGGTTAAGGATAAGAAATTCATTGTCCTTGAGCCCCGCGTGAGTTATGTCAACAGTGTATGCGTGATACGCCCGCTTGTTCGTAGAAATGTCATCTTTGTATGGTAGGCTTGGGGTGGGTGGCAGCTGGTCTCTTTTTTGCAGGTGGAGTCTTGCAATTGTTTCAAAGGGAAACTCATACACATTGACAGCTTCAAGCCTGTTGACTGCTTCAGCATGCGTGTAGGACGTGTTTTGAAACGTCATGATATAGCCAAGTCCGTACTCAAAATGAGGTGGGATCATAAATAATTGAGGTGTTGATGTTGTGGTGAGGCGATCTTCGATGAGTGATTGTTTTTTCGTGCTGTCAGTGATAGACATAAATAACGGCCTTCCAGCAATGTTGCGAGCCGTAACTGAGAATAGATACCCATTTCGCTGATCCAGATGAGGAAGGTCAAGTCCCGCACATACATGAAAGCCTCCTCGTGAATCAAGGCGGAGAGCCTGTTGGGAAGTGGTCGTATTGTTGTTTTCTGCTTGGGTGTTAGAGGACGAGCTACACGGGTATAGTTGAGCACTTGACGGCCGAGCTGTAGTGACGAGTTTTTTTGCAATTGTTGCGGTGACTGTGCGCGTTGCTGTATCAACTTCATAGAGTGGAGTTGCCTCATCTTCAGTTTGCGCAGATGGGGTGAGGGTCATGCCTTGTAGAGAGAATGTGCCTGGAATTCTGCCAATCAGTACAAACGAATCTGGTGTTTCTGTGAGAGCCCATTCGTCATCGAAGAGTTTTGTTGCGCTGGTGAGGTTGCGGAATGGATAGACAGCATCTGGAACCTCAGTATCTGACATAGCAGACCTGTATAGGCCGTTTTTCTGATACGCATCGTCATATTGTGCAAACATGGTTGCCGGCTCGACAACGGGCATGTTAGGCGCAAGCTGGGTGAAGCCTCCAGATGGTGCGTATGCAGGTCTGTGGTATCTATAGAGTGATAGGTGAGTACCTTTACCGAATTGTGTCATGCGTGGACTTTGAGACAGCATGTTTGCAAGCGCGTCGTATTGGAGGGACTCGTACCCTCCAGCCACGGGCTTGAGAGAGTGGTCGAGGATGATGTAGTCAATAGCATACTTGTTGAGTACATTTTCTACATCTGCAATACGCTCGGATTCAACCGCGCGCTTCATTTCCCAAAAGTAGCTTTCGCTCGACTCACTCCACACATCAAATGTGCGCGACACAATAGGCTGCTCGATCCCATACCAGAGAAATCCAGACCCATTGTATCCCCAATCAGTGTAGAACCACCCCCAAAACGTCGCGTCCGGAAGCAATGCTATTCGCTGGTTAGGATCCACCGTTTTAAAATATTCAATCGTATCAAGATAGTCCTGAGGTAATACCACCTGCATATCACGCGCAAAGAAATTGCCCTGGAAGGCAGGTAGGGAAGCGAGGAGGATGAGGGTGGTTAAGAGAATTACCGATATTCGAGAGTACGAAATGCGTCGTAAAAGCACGTCTGAACCCTTTATGAAAAAATACGACATGACAAAACTATGTGCGACTACGAGCTTAGTAAATGGAGAACGAAACATTTGATGTATGAGTGAATGCTTCATCAGCGAAGAATGAAGTTCAGAGATGATGGGAGTGTCTGACAAAAGTAAGATTGATAGAAAAAATAAAGGTCCAAGGAAGTATTTCTTTCGAGAATCAGGAGAGACAATGCCAATCACCAAGATTCCGGCGAGACCATACAGTCCGATTTTACCCAACAATCCATCAAAATGTGTTATCCATGGCTGGAATATTGGTACGTTTTTACTGTCGCCGAGAGATGTGTAGTATCCGCGCAGAGTGACAAGATTGAGGAGTGTTCCAGCCTCTTTATTTTGAAAAGACACGTCTTCGGTAGCAAGCTGATTAATTTTCGCGTGCATGACGACATCTGTATGTTGTGCAACAAAATATATCTGAGGGATAAGCCAGAATGCATTTACAATGCCTATCATGCATCCCAGAATAAGAGCTTTCTTAAGTCTATCTTTAAATGCGCGAGAGACGATACCTCCACTCATGTAAAGACCCAAAACAACGACATATACGACAAAAAGCGTTTGGATGTAGTAGCTAGGAGTTGCTAAAAAGTTTATTAAAACAATCCAGAACAACTCTTTCCAGGTATTGATTGCAGAATTGCATACATAACGATGTGCTACGTACATGAGCCACGGAAGGGATGCAAAGAAATATGAAAATGGCTCAAAAGGCATATGAAAGATCTGAATAGTGCCGAAGTTGAACATATAGAAAAGCGCTCCCAGAAGTGGCAACACATGTGCGCTCTTTTCCCTCAAGTGAAGTCTGAGAAATCGGAGCATTCCGATGCCTCCGATTGCGAGCATGATCATGTATTGCGCAAGTCGCACGTCATTTGTTGGCATGACAAGTAAAAGCAAGCCTGTCAAGAATGCCCTGACGAGATCGCTTCCATGTGCCATACCCGCCAACAATCCAAAACTCTGATATTCTTGCCAAATTGAAAAATATGCACGATTAACTGCAAGCCAAGGATGAAGCTCTGTTTGGAGGTGGTCCCACCCCATAAGGCGTGAACCGCTTATGTGCTGAGTTACTGCAAGTATTCCAACAATACCAATGACTATCAGTGAGTAAATATTGTCACGGGATGAAAAAAAAGCTCGAATCCTATTCATATGCTTGACATGTTTATTTCAGAAATAATCTTTTCGTACATACGAGCCACATTTTGCATTGAACGTCGCTTTTTCAGCTCTTTTGAAAAGCTCACGTACTTTTTGTGGTGTGCAAAGACATGTTCAAGTGCGTTGGAGAGGGATTTTCGATTAATCGGCACGAATAACTCATCGATAGAGATGTCCGAAACACCCATGGCTTGTGCAAAGTCTTCTGACTGACTGTATGGTAGAAGTTCCTGTGAGAGAATCAAAGGTTTTTCATACGAACTTGCCAATGAGAGTGGGCCGGATGATGAAAAAAAGCGGTCGTAAGGCACAATGACGCAATCTGAAGCACTAAAGTAGAGCGGGATATCTTTCTCCTGGACAAATCCTGTGATTCGTATGTTTTTTGCTTCTGCCTTTGCTGCTATTTTGCGGATAAACTCACGATATATGCGATTTGTCTCATGATGCATGTTTGGACCGCCTGCAAGCACTAATTGTATGTTCGATGATCCATTTGCTGGCCATGTGTCAAGCAATCTCTCCAGTCCTTTGTATTCAGCTATATACCCAAAGAATAGGATAACTCGTGTTGACATGGGGAGAGAAAGTTGTTTGCGCGCTACTCGAGAAGGTATGGGACTTTGAGCTTCTACAGCATGTGGAATGACACATGTTTTAGAGGTAAAAACAAAATTGTCTCTCAATGACGACTCAAATACAATTATTTTCGAGCTAAT
This sequence comes from uncultured Gammaproteobacteria bacterium, assembly GCA_964585435.1. GTDB lineage: Bacteria > Patescibacteriota > Microgenomatia > UBA1406 > HO2-37-13b > 2-02-FULL-43-11-A. Next base: position 446 of record CAZPDN010000028.1, on the reverse strand, counting down.
CATGTGTAGAAAGACATACATGAGTTGACTAAGTCGGTGTTGAATCGTTTGGACTATGTATGGTGATCCAGCAAAAAGATATGCATCAGGTACCTGGTGGGCAATGATAATGATTGGAATGTTCTTCAAAAATCTTAATGCAAGGAGTATGAGATAAAAAAAGGAGAGATGTGTAAGCGAGCCGAACATATAAGCTTCAAGTGAAACAATAAGTGGTGTGCGGGGCTTTGTGAAGAGCTTTCTTGCAAGCTTCAGCAGTGATGGGTATGAAAACCTTTTCCAGACGCGATGAATGGTGCTATTTCCCAGAGATTCGAGAGAGGTGCTTTCTAATACATCTGCATAGACATCGCTCTCAATCCCAATGCGAGACAGAGCAGTAAGCAGGTTTTTCGTATAGGATGAACCCCCAACTGTGAGTGGTCCATGTGTTGAACCCTTTTGAG
>CAZPDN010000027.1:0-7257 GCA_964585435.1 uncultured Gammaproteobacteria bacterium | reverse complement strand
CCTTTTTGCACTCAGGTTGCAATTGGTAAAAGACCATGCTTTTATTCTCGAATTGGCTACTGCAACCCTTGTCCAAATATGATACGAGCAACAGCTGACCCTTCAGAGAAAAAAATACTCACTCGAACATACCTCAAAAACGTACGAAAAGCTGTTCGCATACTCGCAGGTCAGACTCAGTCATACACAGATGCACTCACGAAGTCTATCCGCGAACTTGCTTCTGAACAGAAATATGAAGAAGCTCTTGTGTTGCGACGCAAACTTGAACAGTTTTCCATGTTCCTTCACCAGAAGTCCTTTCACGAAGGTAGATCAGGGCACGCTGTAGATTCGGAAAGTATTGCTCGTCAGCTATCGCACTTCCTACACCAGCACTTCGCTTGCACATCAGATGAGCAAGCCTATCGCATTGAATGTTTTGACATGAGTAATCTCTACGGGAAAAGCCCTACAGGTTCTATGGTTGTTTTTGAAGACGGTTTGTTTGCGAAAAAGGAATATCGCATCTTCCATGTCACCTATCAGGGCATTTCAGATATACATATGATGGAGGAGGTGATAACTCGACGGCTTGAGCACACAGAATGGCGTTTGCCAGACCTCATCATTCTTGATGGAGGCAAACCACAGCTCAGGCATATTTCACGCGTGTTTCACAATCTAGGCATTCATATCCCCCTTATCTCTATTGCAAAACATCCAGATCGCATTCTCACGCCAGCCAATGACTTTCGTCCTATTCATGTAGATTCTCACTCACCTTTGTTTCGAGTCATACAAGCATTGCGGGATGAATCTCACCGCTTTGCAAAAAAACACCATGTCATTCTCAGAACCAAAAAACATCACTCATAATCTGCTATAATGATTCCATGGAAAAAGGACTGCTTATTACAACAATCATTGTAAGCATATCTATCATTGTTCTTACCTTGTTTCAAGGCAAGGGTGGGGGTTTGGGAAGCGCATTGGGAAACACTGGAGCTGCATTTCAAACTCGACGTGGACTTGAGAAAATCATTGTTCGCACCACTGCAGTGCTGATCGGAGTGTTTTTCATCATTTCGGTGATACAACTCATTTCATAAAATGCTGTACAAGCGACTACGTCATTCATATTGGCTCCTTACTGGCTTTATACAAAAGCACGTGTTACTTCTCATTACTTCTTTTGTCGGAACGTTTCTACTCATCCTGTTTTTTGTACATTTTTTCCCCTTCTTTAACTCTGTGATCTTTCGCCAGAGAAGCATTGTCGGCGTAATTGGTACATACTCCCTCCAGAATAGCCCTCCTGAAATTTCGCGAGACCTCTCTAGCCCTCTTATCACCATTGATCAAAATGGAGAAATCCAACCTCTTCTTGCATACTCCTGGGAAGTATTGGATGGAGGTAGGCGATACAGATTTCATCTACGAAATGATTTGTACTGGTCTGATGGGTCACCGTTTACAGCAGACACACTTCAATACGATTTTAAGGATGTTGATATTGATGTCATAGACGACTTTACTATTGATTTTAAACTTAAAGATCCACTCAATATCTTTCCAATCTATCTTACTGAACCTGTTCTGAAAAGACCCCTCGATGGCGTGGGCTCCATTTATACTGTTGATACATACAAAGTCCTCAAGAATGAGCTCAAAAACATTTCTCTATCTCCCAACAAGGACGGCATACCCTTTAAATCATATGTATTCTATGATACGGAAGAAAAACTCATGACGGGATTTAAGAGAGGAGATATCACAGAGTTTTCAACGCCAAGCAGGACACTTGCAGATACATTTGGCGCATGGAAAAATACGTCTGTTGAAAAGAAAATCGACTATAGCAAAATCATGACTCTTTTCATAAATACGGCTTCGGGACCACTACAAGAAAGAGATATTCGCAAGGCTCTCGCATATGCAACGCCTACATTTCCAGATCTAGGCGAACCTGCCAAATCACCTATCCCTCCTACATCGTGGGCCTATTCGGACGATGTCAAAGAGTACCCTTACAATATGGAGCGCGCACAAACTCTTATAGATAAATCACTTTCTGCTTCTCAAAGCGCAAAGCTGAACATGTATACATTTTTTGATTACCTTGACGTTGCACAGGAACTTAAAAAGCAGTTTGAGCGACTTGGTCTGACCATATCTTTGAAAGTTGTATCCTCACCCCCTTCCCAGACAGATGAATTTGATCTCTTTCTCACCGTGTGGAATCCACCTGCAGATCCAGATCAATACTTTTTCTGGCACTCAACTCAAAGCGCAACAAATATTACGCAATTCAATAATCAAAAGATTGATAAGCTTTTGGAGGATGGGAGGCGAGTGGTACATGTAAAACAAAGAAAGGCTATCTATGCTGATTTTCAGAAGAACATAGCCGAAGAAGTGCCCGCATATTTCATGTACCATCCTTACGTGTATACGGTGAAAAGGAAGTAGTGCGTCTTCGAGAGGACTCGAACCTCTAACCTACTCCTTAGAAGGGAGTTGCTCTATCCTTTGAGCTACGAAGACTATATGGTATTATACCATTATGGGTCGTAATCATCAGGAAACAAAAAACACATACTGTCCAATATGTAGCGCACGAATCATTATTACATCGAGATCACCTCTTAACAGAGAAAAACGGGAAAAAAGGTTTATGAGAGCGTTACATGAGCATATGGAATCAATCCTATTTCCTTGTACGGATCCTCGCGCATTGGAAGAGTGGATAAAGGATCGTCAGAATCGAGGCTTATCGAGAAGCAGGTGAGTGAGCCGACTCGGGGATTCGAACCCCGGACCTGCCGCTTACAAAGCGGATGCTCTACCACTGAGCTAAGTCGGCATGCTCAACAGCATATATTATACACCATGTCATTCACGCGGACAGACAGAAGATTCGGAGAAAGATGGGTTGGGTTGTAGACCAGAGTCAATCATGGCACTTCGTAGACAAAATCCGGACGTATGACCATCAGAATAACGTACTGCGCGGCAGATGCCTACACACTCTCCTTGAATAAATCGCACCTCGTGACTTGCACGTTCTAGATGTTCAGGTATTGAAGCAGCTCGGGCAGTCACAACTTGTCCACACATGGTTCCTTGTCGTTCAGGATGCATGTCTCATATGGTACATGATCACCACTAAAATGCAAGAACATACATACTCTTGTGTGCCCAGGGCCGGACTCGAACCGGCACGAGTTTCCTCACAACATTTTAAGTGTTGCGTGTCTACCATTTCACCACCCGGGCTTTTTCGTACATGTATTTTTAGAGTGATGTTAACCTTCGGTTAAGTTCACTCTAAAAACAATGTACTCAAAAGAAGCACTTATGTGAGCTATTGTATCATTCCAACAGCATTTCATCACCTGTCTTTATTTTGAGTTGTTTAACTGTACCAGCAACAAATTCTACGCACATGTCGGCTTCGTCCTTTGGAGTATAAACTTCAGGATACGTCGAGGGAGCGAAGTTCTCAACACTATCTGTTACTCGATTATTTCTTGCACATACAATATCTATGCTGTAAAGCATATCCTTCATCCAAAAACCAGCTATCTGAGGTGTGGGGAACACAAAAACAAGAGCCTCATCTGCGTCCATTGCCTTGATACCGGAAAGTCCTTTCACTCGCTTGTTATCTGTATCAGCAATCCGCGCATCAAACACGTGCGACTTCACACGTAGCTGAGATTGCTTGTATGCAGACATCTGGGTGTTGAAATGGGATTTAGGCAGTGTTTTTTGTGTGTACACATAGACACCTAGGGCAATTGAAGCACAGAGAATGACGCTGAGGATAGCATACTTGATATTCATATGTGGTCGCTAAGGGACTCGAACCCCTGACACCTGCGATGTAAACGCAGTGCTCTAACCAACTGAGCTAAGCGACCAATATGTAATTATACCCTAGAAAAGGATGATTCAAACAATCTTCTGTGTGCTATAAATTTACACAAAGGTAGAATTTCTTGACCTTCTGGATCAACATATCCACATCTTTGATCACGTGTAATATGCTGGCAACCTACAAGTGAAAGAGGAATGCCATCAACGTCGCTATAAAGTACTCTTATTCCAATAATAGGCGGTATTTGTTGGTTGTTCGGACCAGAACAAGTTTCATCTTCAGAAAACCCAGCTTCTTTGTATTGAAAACCCATAATTTTTTTCGTGCCCGGGAGAAGACTTGAACTTCCACGCTTTGCAGCACAGCCCCCTCAAGACTGCGTGTCTACCAATTTCACCACCCGGGCAATGAAACTGCAGATAGTATACATTTGGGAGAGGCTTTATGCAAGGGAGCCTGTTACTTCAAGCCCACATGACGCATGCCTGCATCTGTTGCAATGCGCCCCTTAGGAGTTTTCTTGATCAAGCCCTGTTGGATAAGAAATGGCTCAATATATTCCTCCAACGTATGGGTGTCTTCTGAAAGTGCTGTTGCCATCGTGGAAAGGCCCACGGGACCTCCGCCAAAATGTGATACAAGTGTTTTAAGGTACGCTACATCAATCGCATTAAGTCCAGCTGGATCAATTTCGAGTATATCAAAGAGCTTGTGTGCTAGATCAGAAGAAACAGTTTCATGGTCATGCATTTCAAACAAATCACGTGTGCGCTTCAGGATGCGATTTGCGATTCGAGGGGTGCTTCGAGACCGCCGTGCAATTTCGAGTGCAACATCATCATCAAGAGGAATCCCCAAAATTCGCGCTGATCGATGTACAATTGCTGCAATATCTTCCTGCGTATAATTATCCAAGCGCAATACAAGTCCAAATCTATCTCGAAAGGGTGCAGATAAAAGAGACATGCGTGTCGTAGCTCCTATTACCACAATGCGAGGCACAGAAAGTCGCACGGTTCGAGCTCCAGCACCCTTTCCCAACACAATATCTAAAGCCAATTCCTCCATAACAGGATACAGGGCCTCTTCGACGGCCCGAGGCAAACGATGGATTTCATCTATAAAGAGCACATCATTATCTTTGAGATTCGTCAAAATAGCAGCCAAATCTCCAGTCTTTTCAATAGCAGGGCCCGATGTGATCTTCAAATCACCCTGCAACTCTCTCGCCATAATCTGTGACAAGGTAGTCTTTCCCATTCCAGGAGGGCCATAAAAAAGCACATGTTCCATCGCACCGCCTCGCTGTTTTCCTGCGTCAATGAATAGTCGTAGTGCTCGTTTTACCTGATCTTGACCTATATAATCCTCCAAAGATTGAGGTCGGAGCTTTGTTTCAAGCTGTGCACCTTCCTGCTGGTCATCTATCGATGGTTTCATGATGATCGAGATACTCCTTGTAACGCTTGTGTAATTCGCTTCTCCAAGGGCAAAGATGGATCAACATGCTCCAGCGATGATCGAGCATCTTTTGCTGTAAACCCGAGTGAAATAAGTGCACGCACGACATCTTCATCATCATGCGCTTGTGCAGATGCTTCAAGGTCAAATTCACTTCCAAACACGCTTGCAAGATCAATGAGAATTCTCTGAGCTGTTTTTTTGCCGATTCCTTTAATTTTCTGAAAGTACGCTACATTGCTTGTCGAGACAGCCATGCGGATATCTGCAGGTGTTGTTGTCGATATGATGGTAAAAGCCGTTTTAGGACCTACGCCATCTATGGCAATAAACTGTGTGTACAACACATACAATTCATTCGATTCGAAGCCAAAGAGTGTCAGCTCGTCTTCTCGAACATGAAGATGTGTATACAATGACAACGTTTCACCAACCTGCCCCATGAGTCCGGGAGTAAGCCATACGCGATAGGCGAGTCCTGACTGTGTTTGAATCAAGCCTTGAGCACCATGAAGTTCAATAAGTGATCCTGTGATTTTTCCTATCATGAGTAGCCACCATTGTACAATATGTTAACCCACAGGCAATAGCATCTGCCGTATCATCAGGCTGGGGGACAGCATCTAGCTTGAGGAGAAGTTTCACCATCTTTTGCACGCTTTTTTTATCTGCATTCCCGTAGCCCGTCATGGTCATCTTGATCTCTTGGGGAGTGATGAAATCCACTGGAATGTTGTGTTGGGCAACCAAACCCATCACAACACCTTGAGATTGAGCTACTGCAATCGCAGTCGTCACATTCCTACTAAAAAAGAGCCTTTCCAAAACACATGTATCTGGCTTATGTGTGGCAATCAATTCAGCTATATGAGTGTGTAGTTGCACAAAACGTTGTTCTGTGCGCAATGATGCATCCGTGAATATACAGCCATAATCTAACAACGAGTGATTTCCTGATTCACTGTGGAAAATAGCATATCCTGTCCGCTCTAGCCCAGAATCACATGCAAGAAGTATCATACATACAGTATACGCCTTCCTTCACTGAGGCGAAAGGATTTGAGCTGAATATGTGAATAGAGTATACTTGGCACATGACAGACCCGGATAAACCCTTGGAATCTATTCAGCTTTCTGACAATACCAGAGCACTTATTGAATCCAGACATATTCCAACAAAAAAGGAATCTCCATTGATAGGTGAAGAGTTTAAGGTTTCCGAGACGGTGTCATTTTTTGGTTTTGCGTATGAACGTATTCGAAACGCTATTGAGTTCCAAGAAGAACATCTGATTCGCAGGATGGCAATACGCCGAATCCTCAACCGCAGGCTCACGCTTAACCCCTCAGGGAAGGACGAGGGGCAAAATGTTGCACGGGAATTGCTGTGGGGGAGATATGTTCCTGCTCAGTCCCTCAGCCAAGAAGATCTCGGCCAATTTCAAAAAATCATTGACGCGTACATATCATTTCTTTCTCACATTAAAAAAACACACACAATCACTAACGCAGGAGCTCTTCAAGATACAGTTTTGGATCTGATGGCATGTGAAATTGAAGAAGAATTGAACAAAGAGCAAACTGCAAAACGGTCAGCGGAACTGTATTTTTTCTATCAGACACTTGTCAGACAAATTGATATCAAGGGAAGCAGTGACGACCTCACAAATGCATATTTTTATGTCGCAACTGAAAAAGCATTAGGTAAAAATGACCGAACGTCAATCATGTACCATCTGTTTCTCCTACGATACGATGCGCTTCATAGACACACTCCTGATGACATCCTTGCCATTGCTTCTCACTTTCACACGTTCCTCGCAGACAGCCAAGCCATTCTAGATAATCCCTATGATGACAAATTAACTAAATTTGCGCAAAAGCAGACGGCACCATTTAGGATTCTCTACGCTCTCCTAGAGAAACATCATGGA